>JADGPN010000200.1 GCA_017882465.1 Solirubrobacteraceae bacterium | reverse complement strand
CGACGGCCTGAGCTTGCCCGCAGTCGGAGGAAAGCAGGGCGTCCGCACTGACCTGCGAAGGCGCGGGGCGATGAGCGATGCCGCCGGCCCTGCAGATGGGGACGAGGAGGACGCGACCGGTCTGCCCCCCCGGCCCCGCTTTCAGGCAGGCGCGGTACTGCCGACGCTCGCGAATCTCGGGCACCGAAGTTCCCTGCCTCAGCGGCCGCGATGGCGCCCGCGGTGACGCGGACGCGCTCGCAATCGCACGCCAAGCAGCAGCCAGGAGGCTGCACAGCAGCCCCCGCCATCAGGGCCGGCGACGATCGTTACGTGCGGCGCGCGTGCGCGACCATCGTTGTGTCCATGCCGTGCTCAGCGTGTGGCTGCCGGCTCGCGCGCCTACGCCAGCAGCTTGAACACCTCGACCGGCCCCTGGACCCCTCGCAAGTAGCGAGTTCCACCCGGCTGCCAGGTGATGTCCGGGCAGCGCTCGACTGCCGGGCGCGTGGCGACTAGCTCGTCGCGCCCTGCCGCACTGAGCAGCCGGGCCGTGAGGTTGATCACCGAGCCGAAGTAGTCGCCGTCGCGCGGGATCGCGTGGCCGTGATGAACGCTCGCGTGGACGCCGGGCCGGTCGGGTGCACGCATACCGTCGATGATCATCACCCCTGCCGCGACCGCCGGCCCTGGGCCTGGGCCTGGGCCTGGATAGACGAGCATGAAAGCCGTCGCCGACCGCCTAACCCGATACTGTCGGCGCGGTGGCGTCAGACGCGCTGGTCGACGAGATTGGTAGGCGCTTGGTTGCGGCCACGCCCGCCCGCTCCCGGGTCGTTCTGTTGGCTCGCGGGCGCGGGGTGAGTCGCACGAGCACTCGGACGTGGATGTGCCTTGGCCAGGAGGAAGCGAGGCGCCGCTCGGCGATCCGCGGAACCGTGGTGGAGTGGGCTCTTCGCGAAGAGCGGATCCTGATTGACGCCTGGGGAGCTCGAGGAAGCCCAGCGGCTGCGGCAACGCCGCCCGACGATGGGTAGCGGCGTTGATTGGAATCCCGAGTTCGTCAGGGCGGGCGGCCTTCGCTTGCGTGTGGGGCGCCACGGCGCGGGGCGCCCATTGCTGCTGATCACCGGCATCGGGGCGAACCTCGACATGTGGGCACCGTTCGCGCGGCTCGTCGGTGACCGCGAGCTGATCGCTTTCGATCCACCCGGCGCCGGCCTGTCGCAACGGCCCCGTCGTCCGCTGGGGATGCGTGGCCTGGCCGGCGTCGTCCGGGAGCTGCTGGACGCGCTGGGCCTCGAGCGCGTCGACGTGCTCGGCTACTCGTTCGGCGGCGCGCTCGCCCAGGAGCTGGCCCACCGTGCGCCGGACCGTGTCCGCCGGCTCGTGCTGTGCGCAACCGCGCCGGGCCTGGGCGGGACCCCGCCGCGCCCGCTTGCTGCGCTGATGCTGGCTTCGCCGGCGCGGTATTACCACCCGCGCCTGCTCGCGCTCTCGTTGCCGCATGTCGCCGGTGGGCGCACCGCCAGAGAGCCGGGTCTCCTCGGCGAGCAGGCGACGGCACGACTGGCCCGGCCTCCCGACGCGCTCGGCTATGCCTACCAGCTCTACGCGGTCGCGGGGTGGTCGAGCCTCCCATGGCTGCATCGAGTGGAGCACCCGAGCCTGATCGTCGCGGGCGAGGAGGATCCCAGCGTTCCGCTGGGCAATGGCCGCCTGCTCGCCTCGCGCCTGCCGAACGCGCGCCTGCACGTGGTCAAGGGCGGCGGGCACCTCTTTCTGCTCGACGAGCCCCAGAACGTCGTTGGCGCGATTAGCGCTTTCCTTGACCAGGACTGACCTACGCAGAAGTCAAGCGGCGGCGCCTGTCAGCGGCTCACAACCACCGGGCGGAAAGCTCAAGGCCGAGACGGGATGACTTCGCTCCAGCCGCGCGAGAGACTCTGGTCCGTGAGCAACGACTGGGTGATGGAGAATGCGTCATCAGCGGATGACGAAGCCCTCGCGCAACACCAGTGCAGGTAGCACTTCCGATGCGGCCCATGCCGGGCTGGACGTGATGCTCACCGACGCGGCCGGCGGAGGACGATCGCGGTTCATCCGTCCCGGAGAGGCCGTCGGCATCGCTGCCGGTCTCGCGCGCCGACCCGATCGGGCGGCGCGCCGCCTGGGCGGTCTGGGCGGGGAGCTGGCGCGTGTCGCGAGCGGGCGATCGGATGTCCGCCCGGCGAAGCGCGACCGGCGCTTCGCCGACTCGGCGTGGAACTCCAGCTGGTTGTTCAGGCGACTGCTGCAGACGCACCTGGCCCTGGGCGAGGCGGTGGACGGCCTGATCGCCGACGCCGACCTGGACTGGCGCCACGAGCGCCAGGCCCGGTTCGCCGCGGGCACCGTGCTCGACGCGCTCGCCCCGAGCAACTTCCCGTGGTCGAACCCGACCGTCATCAAGGAGATCGTCGACCAGGGAGGCGCCAACCTCGTCAAGGGGGCCCGCCGCTTCGCGCGCGACTTCCCGCGCCTTCCCTCCACGGTCGACACCAGCAAGTTCTCGGTCGGGGAAAACCTGGCGCTCACAGCGGGGTCGGTCGTGTTGCGGACCGAGGTCTTCGAGCTGATCCAGTACGCGCCCCAGACCGAGCTCGTACTAGAGGTGCCGCTGCTGTTCGCGCCGCCGACGATCAACAAGTACTACGTGCTGGACCTCGCCCCCGGTCGCAGCATGGTCGAATGGCTCGTCCAGCACGGCCAGCAGGTGTTCATGATCTCCTGGCGCAACCCCAACGCCGAGCAGGGTCACTTCGACCTCGACACCTACACCGGTGCCTTGCTCGAGGCGCGCGACGCCGTCGCCGCGATCACCAGGCAGCCGGCGGTCCACCTGACCGGAGTCTGCGCGGGCGGGATCATCAGCGCCGGCGTCCTCGGGCATCTCGCCGCCCAGGGGCGCCTGGGCCAGATCGCGAGCCTGAGCCTGATGGTGTGCGCGCTGGACAACCTGCATGCTGGCACGGCGTCGGCGCTCACGGGCCGCGAAATCGCCGCCGCGGCGGTCGCCGAGTCAGCCCGGCGCGGCTACCTCGACGGTCAGGCGCTCAGTGGGGTGTTCACCTGGCTGCGGCCAAACGACCTGGTGTGGAACTACGTAGTCAACAACTACCTGCTGGGCAAGGCTCCGCCGGCGTTCGACGTCCTGTTCTGGAACCAGGACACCGTCCGGCTCGCCGCCGGCCTGCACCGCGATTTCATCCACCTCTCGCTCGAGAACTCCATCACACGTGCTGGAGAGCTCGAGGTGCTCGGCACCGGCGTGGACCTTGGCGCTGTCGATCTGGACAGCTACATCCTCGCGGGGCTCACCGACCACATCGTCCCATGGGAGAACGCGTATCGCAGCACCCAGTTGCTTGGCGGCACGCCGCGCTTCGTTCTCTCCACCAGCGGCCATATCCAGGCGCTCGTCAACCCGCCCGGTCCCGATAGTCGCTCGAGCTACCGGGTCGCTGACGAGCACCCGGCCACCCCCGAGGCGTGGACCGAGCGGAGCGCGACGAAGCCGGGCAGTTGGTGGCCCGATTACGACGAATGGCTTGCCGCGCGCTCCGGCGAGCTCAAGCCCGCCCCCAAGAGCCTCGGCGGCCGCCACCACAAGGCGCTGGCCAAGGCGCCCGGAAGCTACGTTCACGCAACCTGACTTAACTAGCCCCCATGAGGGCTTCGTGGCAGCCGGGCGGATCGCAGCTAACGCTCCGCCCGACCCTGCATCTGGCGACGAGCAGGGCTTGCGACCGGTCCGCGGCTGAGCCCTGCATTTGAGCTGCCGCGGGTGTGCGGACAAGCGTCCGCATAGCCCCCGGGGTGTGCGAGAAATTTGCGGACACCGGATGTGCGACGCGCACCGTCGCGCCGGCGCCGACGATCGGACCCAACCCGCCTATTGCCGCGGGCGTCCCCTGGTGGATCGCTGAGCGCAACGCCCGGTTCGGCGCAGGTCAGTACCGCCTCGTTGGGCCCCGGCAGGAGCGGATCTGGCGGATCGCGGACCCGTCCTTGTCAGCTGGTCGTCGCTCAGGCGCCCACGGATGACTGTTGCGGCTGTTGGCGATCGGCTCGTCGATCCAGCCTCAAGAGTCCCGACGGGGACGGCTGAGCCGTGCGGACGCCAGGGGATCCCAGCGTCCTGCCAGGGGCCGCGACGCCGAGTGCCGCGGCGTGACGCGCCCTCCGCGGCGCGCCCTCTTGCGCGAGGGGGCCGCGTTGCTGGCGCCGTGCAGCCGACCGCGAGCAGCGTGCCCGTGATCACTCGCTCGTTTCGTACGGCGATCAGCTGGCCGTGGTCCTTGGCCCGCGTGATGGCGTGCGGGTGGAGCCCACGCTCGCTGAGGACCGCGTCAGGGAAGTCAATCCCGCTCCGGGGTCAACGACAGCTCAAGCTACAGCGCCTGGCAGGCTCGCGCCGGCAAGCCCGGACCTGCGTTCACGTACTGGAGCGCGCTGACTACAGTTCCCAGTGGTGCCCGACGTACGAGGCTGCTTGTCGGGTGTAGATGAGGTCGGGCGCGATCGACTCGGCCGCGTCGTCTTCGCCGAGCGCGCGCATCGTGGCGATCACGGACTCGGCGAGCGCCTGCGGATCATAGCCACCCTCAAGCACGGCGCCGATCGGGGCGTGTGTGTGTTGTGCGAGATCGCGGACGTGGCGGGCCATGCGTGCGAAGTCCGAGCTCTCAAGCTGACAGCCGCCCAGCGGGTCGGCGCGGTGGGCGTCAAAGCCGGCCGAGATCAGCACGAGCTCGGGACGAAAAGCGGTTGCCGCGGGTAGCACGACGTGCTCCAGCAGCGAGACCCACCGCTCGCCATCGGAGCCGGCGGGGACGGGTAGGTTGATCGTGTAGCCCAACCCCCCGCCGGACCCGGCGTCTCGCAGTGGGCCGCTGTGGGGGTAGGTGTTGGCCTGGTGGATGCTCGCGTACAGCACGTCGTCGCGGCGGCGGAAGATCTCGGCGGTCCCGTTGCCGTGGTGGACGTCCCAGTCGAGGATGAACACGCGCCGCACCCCCAGCTGGTCAATCGCGAGCTGCGCCGCGACGGCGAGGTTGTTAAACAGGCAGAAGCCCATCGCGCGCGATCGTTCGGCGTGGTGTCCTGATGGACGCAGCGCCGCGAACGCGATCCGTGCCTCCCCGGCCATCAGCGCTCTGACCATCGCGCACGCCGCGCCGCTGGCATGCCGCGCAGCGCGATAGCCCGCCGCGTCAACGTGGGTGTCGGCGTCGATCAGCCCGCCGCCGCCGGCGACGAGCTGCTCGATCATGTCGACCAGGTCCGCGTCGTGGACAGCCTCCAGCTCGGCGCGCGTGGCCATCGGCGCCACACGCCGCTCCCAGCCCAGCCAGTCCACCACAGCGAGCGCGGCGTCAATCGCATCAATCCGCTCCGGCGTGTCGGGGTGCTCGGCGATCTGCCCGCGCGGATCGAAATCGCGCGAGCCGGGATGCTCAAACAGCAAACCAGTATGTGCGATCGCCTGCGCAGACTCGACCGCGAGATCGCCAAACTCGCCAACCCCAACTGCACTGCGCGACCGACGTCGATAGTCAACCCGGACATCTCCGGCCACGGGACTCACAACCCGGCCCCCGCCCCAGCCACGACGCTCGCGCCGAGGCCGAATCCGATGACGGCAACGATGGACGACAGCACGATCACAGCAAACATCAGACACCGCCCTTCCTGTTGGCCTTCAATCACGCGGGCAAAGCCCACGACGGCCGCAAACCCACACAGCGGGTCTACGCGGGCGGAGGTCAATCGCGTCGGCTAGTCGCAGCGACGGCAAAGGTCAACTGCAGCAACGTCTGGTCGGCTTGGTCAGCGACCGCTTCATGCGGAGCCTACCCGCTTGTGACAATAGGCGCAAGCGTTCCTGATCCCCACGCGACATCAACGTAGCGCGCGTCCTCGGCGCTCGCGGCACAGCCGGTGCCGCCGGCGACCCTGCCGGTTCCGCTGGGCGCCGGTAAACACGAGCGTGAGGTCGCTGGGGGTGCCGGTCTGTAGGAAACGCCCCTCCAACGCAAGCGTCAGCTCCTCGGCGAAGCCCTGCCCGACGAACCCTTCGACCACGACCGAGTCGCCGTCACGAATCAGCCGCACCTCCCGACACTGCTCCTGGTACGCGATCGCAGGAGCCGATGCCTCTCGGTGCTAGCCGAACCACGCGTTCCGGCAAGCGCCCGGCGGACGTACGCGGAAATCACCGACCGCTTGCTGACGATCGGATCACACCGCCGACAGCTAGCAAACCCCGCAAACGGCCAGACGCTCGCAATCGCCCAGATCCGAGCGTCCGGCTCAGGGCGGGTTGTCGCCCGAGTTCCTCGCATTCTGCCGGTACATCCGATCGCTGCACCCACCCGATGTCCGGCTGCACCGTGTGCTGGACGACTTCAGCCCACACCTCGGTCAGCCGATCGGCGACTGAGCCACCGAGAACAACGTCGAGCTTGCCTATACGCCGTTCTACGGCTCGTGGCTGAACCGCATCTCGAGGCGCGGTTCCGAGCCTCGTGGCGCGCTGGAGCGCTCCGAGCTCGAGCTGCGCTTCCGCATGCTCGAAACGGTGCGGCATCAACGCACGCCCCGCGGGTGAGTGAGCTGACGCGGTGTGGGGCGGGCGCTGGGCGCCCGCCGCGCTCTACTTCTCGTCTTCCTCTCGGCCGAGTGCACTCCCAGCGCTCTGAACGACGCTGCGCAGGAACTCGTACTGGGTCTTGACAAGTCGGTCGGCCATGTCCATCGCGCCGTCTACGATCTCTCGCCGCCGGGCGGGACGCTCGCCGTGTGGCAACGCTGGCAACGCTTCGTCAACGACGTCGACGAACTTGCGAACCGCCTCGATCGCGGCCCGCGACCCGGACTCGAGCGACTTGAGCACTTCCTCGGAGAGCTCGGAGGTTCGATCGACCACTTCGCTGACCTGCTCCTGCCGCGTACGCTCGTGCTCCTGCTCCTGCTTGCGCTCGAGCTCGTGGTCCTTGCGGGTGGCCGCCCCCTTGCGTGCCGCCTCGCTGCGCTGGGCCTTGGTCTCTGGCATGGCGATTGCCTCCTTCGAGGGACATGCGTCCCGTTGACACGCATTCGCGGAAGCCGGTCGGCCCGGGCTCCCCTCTGGGAACCTGCTTCGTGGCCACCGTCTTGGGTGACCCTAGGCCAGCCGGCCGGCCGTGCCATCGGTAGAAAGCCCGGAAGTACCCGGACGATCGCGGCGGCAGGTGCCGAAGCTCCGGTTCGGTCGGCATCCCAGCCTGACTCATGCCGGAGCGGTGCGACGGCGCCGCTGCGTGGCGGCACGCGATGCCACAGACCCGCACATCGCGGCGCCTCAATGGTCGGCGGCCAGACCGGGGCGGTCAACGACGATCCAACCGTCGACCGAGCTCGCGGACGCTGCTGCTTTCGTGTCAACGCGGGCATCTAGGAATCGCTGCCGCCGGTCGTGCTCCGCGCGGCCTGGAGGGCAGACGGCCGTCTGGCAGCGGAGACGCGCATCCATCACCGAGCGGGGCTCTGGCTTCGCGGGAGCGGAGGGCGCGGCGCGCCCC
>JADGPN010000199.1 GCA_017882465.1 Solirubrobacteraceae bacterium | reverse complement strand
CCTTGCCCTCCATGTTGCCGCCGCCGGAACCGGCGATCACGCCCGTGTGCAGACCGGCCGCGTGCTGCGCCGGCGAGCCGTGCGCCTCGGCGATGTAGGCCACGACGCACGCGCCGAGGAACATGATCATCACCGTGGAATAGATCGCGTAGCCCTGGCGGCGATTGCCCGCCATCTTCCCGTACATGAAGATCAGCGCCGCCGGGATGACCAGCACGGCCAGCATCTCGAGCAGGTTCGTGAACCCGGTCGGGTTCTCGAACGGATGCGCCGAGTTGACGTTGAAGAAGCCGCCGCCGTTCGTGCCCAGCAGCTTGATCGCCTCCTGCGAAGCGACCGGGCCCTGGGCGATCTGGTTGCCCAGGCCGGTGATCCCATTGAAGCTCAGATAATGCGAAAAGTTCTGCAGCGAGCCCTGGAACACCAGCACGAGCGAGACCAGGATCGACAGCGGCAGCAGCACCCACAGGATCGTGCGCACCAGATCCTGCCAGAAGTTGCCGATGCCCTTGCCGCTGCGCCCGACGATCCCGCGGATCAGCGCGATCGCGACCGAGATGCCGATGCCGGCGGAGAGGAAGTTCTGCACCGTCAGCCCGGCCATCTGGCTGAAGTAGCTGAGCGTCGTCTCGCCGCCGTAGTACTGCCAGTTCGTGTTCGTCATGAACGACGACGTGGTGTTGAACGACAGGTCCCAGGTGCCCGAGTGGAAGCCCTGCGGGTTCAGCCCGGTCCAGTTCCACAACGTCTGCGTGCGCAGGATGAAATACAGCAGCAGCCAGCCGAAGAGCGAGAAGATGATCAGGCTCTTGGCGTACGCCTTCCAATCCTGGCTGCGGCTGGTGTCCACGCGCAGGACCTTGTAGAGCAGCCGCTCCGGGCCGCGGAACACCGGATCAAGGAACGTGCGCTCGCCCGTGTAGACGGACGCCATGTAGCTGCCGAGCGGGAACGCGAACACCGTGAGAATGCCCGCGAAAGCGAAGATGGTGAGCCAACCGAGGAACGTCATGACCGGCTCCTAGAACTTCTCACCGCGCAGCAGCGCGTAGAGGAGGTACCCGCAGATGATCACCGAGACCACCAGCCCGAAGAAGTCAGCCCCACTCATGTGGGGGAACAGGAACGTCGCGAAATCGGTGGTTGTCATATCTTGTCGATCCCCCAAATGAGCGCGTATAGGGCCGCGAACATCACGAGCCCGAGGACGACGGCGAGAAGGTCAACTAATCCCATGGCCGTATGGTCGCTGCGCTGTCGTCAAGGCCACGTTGAGAAACGGCCGGCCGCCATGCAGATCGTGTGAAGACGCCCACGTCCGTCTCCCTGGCGCCCCATAGGATGTGCGCGATGGAGCTCGTGGCCCTGGTCAAGCACGACTGCCCGACCTGCGATCAGCTGCTCCCAGCGCTGACCGCTGCCGCGCAGCGCGGGGCGCCCCTGCGGATCCTGTCCCAGTCGGGCGAGCGCGAGACCTCCGAGCAGGCGGCGCGCGTCGGCCTGACCATGATCCCGGAGCTCGACGTCGACCTGGCCCTGTCCGAGCGCCTGGACCCGGACGCGGTTCCGGCCGTGGTGCTGTTCGACGGCGGCGCCGAGACCGACCGCGTCGAGGGCCTGCAGCGCGATCGCCTGATCGAGCTGTTCGAGGCCGCGGGAGCGACGCTGGACGCCGGCGACCTGCCGGCAATGAGACCCGGGTGCGCCTCGGTGACCCGGGACCCCGCGGTGGCGGCCGCCATCGCCGCCCGCCGCGCCCGGGCCGAGGGCCGGATCCGCTCTCGCATCCTGCGCATCGGGGGGCTCGAGGACCCGGTGGAGGCGCTCTATGACCGCGGCCTCACCGACGGGCTGCCGGTGGTGCCGCCGACGCCCGAGCGCGTGGTGGCCATGCTCGAGCACAGCGCGCGGGATCCGCAGGACGTGGTCGCGGTGCTGCCGCCG
Source organism: Solirubrobacteraceae bacterium (assembly GCA_017882465.1). Classification (GTDB taxonomy): domain Bacteria; phylum Actinomycetota; class Thermoleophilia; order Solirubrobacterales; family Solirubrobacteraceae; genus Palsa-465. Next base: position 5,643 of record JADGPN010000199.1, on the reverse strand, counting down.
TACGGTGGCATCGCAACGGTCGAGAAGGTGGCCGTCAACGCCGTCATGGCAGGGTGCGCCGGCCCGGAGCTCCCGATCGTGCTGGCCGCCGTCGAGGCCGTGGGCCGCGAGGATTTCGCCCTCCACGGGCTGCTCGCCACGACGCATCCGGCCGGACCGGTGCTCGTCGTCTCGGGCCCGTACGTGGAGCAGGCCGGGATGAGGGCCGAGGTCAATGCCCTGGGGCAGGGCTGCCGGGCCACACTCTGCACCGGCCGCGCGCTGCAGCTGACGGTGCGCAACGTGGGCGGCGGTCGGCCCGGAGTGGAGGACCGCGCCACGCACGGCTCGCCGGCCAAGGTCGGGTTCAGCTTCGCCGAGCGGCTGGACGCGGGCGCACCGTTCGGCGGCCTGGCCCAGGACCGCGCGGGCCTCGCCGCCGAGGAGACCGGCGTGACCGCGTTCGCCGGCGAGGCGCCCCGCCTCGTCGCCGACCAGCTGGCCCGCGATCCCGAGTCGCTGGCGGCCTCGCTGGCCGAGGGGCTCGAGCAGGTGTCGAGCATCCGCTTCCGGCTCGCCTTCGACGCGATGCTGGTGCTCGGGCCCGAGCACGGGCGGGTGTTCCGCGAGGCGGGATGGAGCCGGGCGCAGCTGCAGCTGGCGCTGCATCAGGCCTCGCACAGACCGGCGGGGGAGATCGTCCGGGGCGCCGGAGGCATCGCCGAGGGCCTCGATCCGGCCTGGGTCACCGATCCCGCGTTCCCGGTGGCCAAGTTCGCCTCGCCGGATCGGATCCTGATCGCCTACGCCGGCGGCGATGCCGGACTCTTCTCGATGGTGATCGGCGGCTGGGTCTCAGGCGAGATCGGCTCGGCGCCGCGGACCGCGCGCGTGGAGGACTGGCTCCGACCTGGACGCTCCTGAGCACCCATACGGTTGCTTCGAGCGCCCACGTCCGATGTAGGATCGCCCGCATGGACTTCATCGACTTGCTCGACCCCACCGCCGAGCGCGACCCGGTCGGCCGGCCGCTGGCGCCGCGGGGCGGGGAGATCCGGCGGATCGCCCTGCTCGACATCCACAAGCCGCGGGGCGATGTGTTCCTCGATGAGCTCGAGCTGCTGCTGCAGGCGGAGGGCATCGACGTCGCGCGCACGGCCAAGCCGACGTTCACCAAGCCCGCGCCTGCCGACCTGCGACGGGAGATCGCCGAGAGCTGCGACGCGGTGATCGAGGCGCTGGCCGACTGAGGGTCGTGCGTGTCCTGCGGTCTGCAGGACGTGCTGGAGCTGGAGTCCCTGAACACGCCGGCGGTGCTGGTTGCCTCCAGCGCCTTCGCCCAGGCGGCGAGGCGGCAGACGGAGCTCCTGGGGGCGCCGAACCTGCGCTACCAGCTGGTCGCGCACCCGATCCAGGACCGAAGCGACGACGAGCTGCGCGAGCTCGCCCGTGGTGTCGTGCGCGAGCTGGTCGCCGCACTCACGGGCTAGCCCGACAGACGCTCACTGCGGCCGGCGCGGGATCCGGCGGGTCCTGGGCAGCCGGCGCGGCTGGGGCTTCTCCGGCGGCCGGGTCCGGTGCGCGGTCCCGCTCTTGCCCGCACCCGGCGCTCCGCCCGATCCGGCTTCCGCACCCGATCCGGCTTCCCCGCCCGATCCGGCTTCCCCGCCCGAGCCGGGCGCCGCGCGCGCGTCACCCTCAGCCTCCCGCTCGCGATCCTCGCTCAGCCCGATCTCGAGAAACACGAGGCTGGTCGCGATCACCAGGCCGATCCCGATCAGCGCCGTGGCCAGGGCGCCCCCGACCGCCCCGGCCACGAGCACCAGGCTGATCAGTCCGCCAAGCACCAGCAGGGCGGCGATTCCGAAGCCGAGAAGCCGCGAGCGACCCCGCACGGTTCAGCCCGCGAAGCGGTATCCGACGCCGGGGTCGGTCTTGATCAATCGGGGGCCGTCGGCGGGCTCGATCTTGCGCCGCAGGTTCGCGATGTGGGCCCGGAGGACCTGGGTGTCATCACCGTAGCCGGCCCCCCATACGTTGACGAGCAGGTCGCGGTGGGTCATGAGCCGGCCGCGATTGCGGATCAGCAGCCGCAGCAGATCGAACTCGATCGGGGTCAGATGGACCTCATGGCCGTCGACCAGCACTTCGCGCCGGGCCAGATCGACCTGCAGCCCGTCGCTCTCGATCACCGCCTCCTCGGGCTCGGGCGAGGTGCGCCGAAGGTTGGCCTCGAGCCGCGCGACCAGCTCGCGCGGCCCGAATGGCTTCGTGATGTAATCGTCAGCCCCGGCCGCCAGGGCGCGGACCTTGGCGTCCTCATCCCCGACGGCCGAGAGCAGGATGATCGGCATGTCGCTCCACTCGCGCAGGCGGCGGCACAGCTCCACGCCATCGAGGTCGGGGAGAACGAGGTCGACGATCGCCGCGTCGGGCGGCTGCACCGCCGCGAGATCGAGCGCCTCCTCGGCGCTGTCGGCGGGGACGGCTTCGAACCCGGCATCGCGCAGGATCACCCGCAGCGCGCGGAGGATCTGGTGCTCGTCGTCGCACACCAGGATGCGGGGCTTGGGGGCGTTCATGACCTGAGTAGAGCATGCATCATCGGGCGTCCTGCACCGGGCCCTCCTGCTCGATCGGCAGCGAGACGACGAAGCTCGTCCCCTGTCCGGGGAGCGACTCGACGGCGATCGAGCCGCCGTTGGCCTTGACGAACCCCCTGGCGATCGCCAGTCCGAGCCCGGAACCGGTCCACGGTCCGGCGTCCGGCTGGGGACCGCGATAGAAGGGCTCGAAGATCCGCTCGCGCTCGGCCGGGTTGATGCCCGGCCCCTGGTCTACGACCCGGACGACGATCCGGGGTCCGGTCCGGCGCGCATGGACCGAGACGGGATGGCCACCCGAGTAGCGCCGGGCGTTCTCCAGCAGATTCGCGAAGGCGCGCTCGAGCTGGGCGGCGTCGGCCCGCACCGGTGGCACGTCGGCATCGATCGTCACCCGGATCTGGGCGCCGCGGTCCGCGAGCCCCTCACGGGCGGCCATCACCACGTCCTCGATCGAGACCCAGTCGGCCCGGGGCTGCGCGCCGCCACCCTGCAGCTTGGACAGATCGAGCAGCTTGTCGACCAGCGTGGCCAGGCGGCCGCCCTCGTCGACGACGGCGGCGCTGAGCTCACGGCGCTCCTCGCCGCTGAGCGAGCCCGTCCCCAGCGCGTGGCCGGCGGCGACGATCGAGGTCAGCGGGGTCCGCAGATCGTGAGAGACGGCTCGCAGCAGCGCGGTCTTCACGTCGTCGCTGCGGCGCAGCGCAGCCGTCTCGACGGCCTCGGCCTGCAGCGCATCTCGCCGCAGCGCGATCCCGACCAGCGCCTCGAGAGTCGGCACCACCTGGCTCTTCACGCGTTCCCAGGTGTCGCCGGGCAGCCCCTGGGGCACGAGCAGGGTGGCGATCTGCGTGCGGTCCGCGCCCCTCAGCGGCACGGCGCGGCGGCGCTCGTCGCCGGAGGCGATGCGCAGCTCGATCGCCGCCGACGGGATCGCGAGCGCCTCGGCCACCCGACGCCCCGCTGCCCCGAGCGCCTCGCGGGTCCCCGCGCCCGATAGCAGCTCGCGAGCGAGGGCGGCTGCGAGGTCAGCCTCGGCACGGCGGCGCTCCGCTTCGCTGGCGCGATTGCGGGCGAGCTCGGCCATCGTGCTGACGACCACCGAGACGGTCACGAACGCGGCCAGCGCCACCCAGTTGCGAGTGTCGGCGATCGTGAATCGCCCGACGGGGGGGATGTGGAAGAAGTTGAACGCCGCGGCACTGAGCAGCGACGTGAACAGGCCGAGGAGCAGGCCCCAGTAGACGGAGACGAGCAGCACCGCCGGCAGATACACGACACTGAGCGACACCGCCGGAGCGACGCGCTTGAGGGGATAGAGCAGGGCCGTCGTCACCACGACCGCCGAGGCCGCGACCAGCACTCCGCCCGCCGGTCGTGGGCGCCGGCCGCTCAGCAGTGCCGGACCGGTGCTCGTGGTCATCGGCGCAGCGTACGCCGCCGCGATCCGCCGAGCTGCCGGCGCGGCGGAGCGGACGGATGCGGCGAGCATTACGGGAGCTGCACGCGAGACCAGCTCAGGCCGCGCTCGGGCGTGAGCGCATCGGCGATCTGCCGGCGCTTGCACGGATTTGCCAGCTGCCGGGCCCGGAACGCGAGCTCCAGCCCCGCCTCAGGATTCCCGCCTGAAGCGAGGTCGCGGTCGAGCCGGTTCCGGTGCAGTCCGACGTGCAGCCGCAGCCGCAGCGTGGGGCTCGGCTCGGGCGCCGATTGGAACGCTGCCCGGCCGCGGAAGGGGGCGACGCTGAGGCGATTCATGCCGATCTCCCATGCACTCGAGGACGTGGCATCCCTGAAGCTAGGCGGCGCCCTGTCAAGCTCGTGTAGAGATCACGGGGCCGTGTATCAAGATTTCGTCAACACCGGCGGGGAAGGACTCCGACCGGGCGAGGCGAAACGCAACCCATGCTGCTCAGACACCGGCCCCCGGGCATCGACCCGCGGCCCGCAAACACCACGAAGGGCTTCGAGCACCTCAAGGACGAATGGATCGCCGTTCTCCGGTGGCTCGATGCGAACCACGTCGAGCATGTCCTGGTCGGCGCCGCCGCCCACGCGATTCGAGGCCAGACGGGCGTCGAGGGCGCGGTCTCGATCGTTCCGGCGCCGTACGGCCGCAACCTGGAGCGGCTCTCGCGGGCGCTGGGGTCCGCACACGCGCGCCAGCGCGTCGACGGAGAGGCGGACACCGCGCCGGTCAAGATGACCGCCGAGAAGCTCGCGCGCGGGGCCTGGTGGACGCTGCGCTGTGGCAAGCACGATGTCGACATCGAGCCGCGTCCGGCGGGTGGGCCGCGATACCAGGAGCTGCTGTACGAGGCCTCGCGGTTCGAGCTCGAGCCCGGCCTCAACGTGGAGGTGGCATCGCCCGAGGACCTCGAGCATTTCGCCTACGTCCGCCGCACCGGGGTCTCGCCTGAGATCCGGATCACGCGCGGACCCGAGAAGGCCGCGGAGTCCGACCGGACGGAGGAGGAGGCGCGCTGACGCGCGCCCGTGTTTGAGCTGAGCCGGGCTTGAGGGTGCTTGGCTACTCTCAGCCCATGCCCAGACGCGCTGCGCTGGCGCTGCTCGGCGTGGGCGGCGGGATCGCGCTTCTCTTCGTCACCTGGTACGCCTCGCTTCACATCGGCTTCTTCGAGCGAGCCGACCAGAGCGTCCTGCGCGGCTTCTTCGACCTGCAGCGCCCGCGCGTCAACCGGGTGGCCGCGTTCATTGCCCACCTCTGCAACCCGGAGCCGTTCCTGTTCCTGGCTGCGGTCCCGGTGATCGTCGCTTTGCGGCGCGGCCGGACCCAGGTGGCGATCGCGATCGTGGCGATCGTATTCGGGGCCAACGTCACCACCCAGCTGCTCAAGCCCCTGCTCGCCCAGCAGCGCTCAGCGCCGCTACTGGCGGGGATCCCTCGGATCGGCGCCGGATCCTGGCCGAGCGGGCACGCCACGGCCGCGATGTCGCTGGCCCTCTGCTCCGTGCTGGCTGCCCCGGCACGCCTGCGTCCGATCGTGGCGGCGATCGGAGCGGTGTTCGCGGTTGCCGTAAGCTACTCGTTCCTGACCCT
>JADGPN010000032.1 GCA_017882465.1 Solirubrobacteraceae bacterium | reverse complement strand
CATCTGGCTGCCGGCCGGCCTCTGGCCCTGGTATTTCGGCGCCCCAGAAACCTGCCAACGTCATCGGAGCTGACAGTTGTGTCCACATTCGTGTCCACGTCGGAGGTCCTCGAGGGCCGCCTACTTGCTGGGCGATGTCCTCGACGCGGCGCTCCGCCGGGAGCTCATCCAACCCGACCGGCACAGTGTGGCGCCGCCTGTTCCGGTGTTTCGTGGCGGCACCGGCCCGCGTGCGGGGCGGACGCGACCGGCGATCTCCTTCCTGATGCTGTGATCGCGGCCGTCGCCGCCGAGCACAGCGCAGAGATCGTCACCCTGGACCGCGACTTCGCTCGGTTCCCGTCGGTCACCCACCGGCGGCCGGCTGGCAGCCGATCTTCGTGAAGATCCCGATTGGCGTTCCCGCGATCGCAAACGGCATCGGGATCGCCGAAGTGAGGCGGACCGGCTTTCACGGAGACCGATGCGCGCTCAGCCTGTCCGGCGGACAATCGTGCGACGTCCGCCGCTGACCCTACGGTTGCAGCAGTGTCCGAAGCCGCGTCCGATCTGTCCGACTGGAGCGACGAGCTGCTGCGCCGTGAACGCGGCGTGCTGCTGCAGGGCCTCTCCGAGCTCACTCGCCGCGCCGAGCTACACCGTCAGCTGCTGGAGCAGCTGGAGCTCGAGCTGGCCGCGCGATCACGGCTGCTGCGAGAGATCGAGGAGCTGATGGACCTGCGGCCGCAGCTGCGGCTGGAGCGGCTGGACCGCCGGCTGCGGGGGCGCAGGCTCCAGGAGGTCGCCGTCGAGACCCTGCGCAGCCGGGCTGCCGACGGCCGTCCGGTTCATTACCGGGAGTGGTTCGCCTACCTGCGCGCCGAGGGCTACGAGGTGGAGGGTCGCGACCCGCTCGCGACGTTCCTGACGCAGGTCAGCCGGGCCGAGGGTGTCGAGCGGGTGGGCGTGCGGCGCGGTCTCTATCGGATCGCCTGAACTCGCCGAGTGGGCCCGCGGGCCCACTCGGGTCACCGGACGGGGCGCCGACAATCGCGTTCCGTCCGGTCCGCGTGCTGAGCTTCGCTGGACAATGCTCGTAGCAGCCAACTACATCGCTACATGAGCTCTACCGCCAACTCGGGCCCGGAACACGGCGGCGGCGGGCTCGGCGAGCAGCGCGCGGTCTCCTACGCCGTCGGCGAGCACGCCGACCGCAACCGCCGCATCATGCGCGTCTTCTACCTGAACAAGAAGCGTGACATCGGATGGCAGCTGTCGGTGGCCGACGTGCAGCGGCGGCTGCGCGACGAGTTCGGCCTGGAGCTGGAGCTCGACGCCCTCGAACGCTCGCTGACCACGCTGAAGGACAACGGGAACCTCGCCACCCAGCCCAACACCCGTGACGCCGCGACCCCCGCCGAGTGGCGACGGCGGCGGCTCCTGTACGACATCACCTCCCGCGGCGAGCGCGTCGAGGAGCTGCTGGCGGACCTGGATGCGATGCGCGAAGAGGCCAGCGCGCTGGAGAGCTGGCGGCTGCTGACGATCCGCGACGGGCTGCGACGCCTGGCGGCTGCGCTGCGCAGCGAGCAGACGGACGCGCAGCGCGTCTCCGAGGACCTCGAGCAGGTGTTCGCGTCGGTGAGCGCGCTGTCGAAGGGCGCCACCGACTTCGTCAACCGCCTGCAGCGCTTCATCGGCACCGACAAGCTCAGCTCGGAGGAGTTCCTGGCCCACCAGGACGCGGTCGTCGAGCACCTCCAGGACTTCCACCGGGCGCTGCGCGCGCACACCGATTCGATCCTGGAGGCGGTCCACGAGATCGACGCGCTCGGGATCGATCGGCTCGTCGACGTCGCTCTGTCCGCCCGCCAGCTTCCGGTGCCTTTGCCCGGCCAGAGCGCCGAGCAGCTGCTCCGCCAGGTGCGCGACGACGAGCTACACCATTGGAGCGGCGTGCGGACGTGGTTCGGCGCTGACGGTAGCGTCGATGCACCGTGGACGTTGCTGACGCGCAAGCTGCTGGAATCGGTGCACGTGATCGTCGACATCGCGGACCGCTTCATCGCTCGCGGTGCCGATCGTCGCGACCGCGCGAAGGCGTGGACACAGCTCGCGCAGCTTGTCGCCCGCGAGGATGAGCGCAACGCTTGCGCGGCCTTCGCGGTAGCCGTCGGAATGCTGGCGCCGCGGCACTTCTCCGGCGCCGAGGTCGACCCAGTTCAGATCTCCGTGCCGGGAGCCACCGCCTGGCGCGAGGCGCCCGCGGCGCCGATCGCCGCACACCTGCGCCGGCCTGGGGCGCGCGCTCCCGGCGCTGGCGCGCCGGCGCGGCTGCGCGCCAACCCGGGGCTGGCCGCTCGGGTCAAGGCGCAGCAGTCCGCCGAGCGCGAGCAGCTCGCGCGGCTGCTGAAGCGGCTGCGGACCGGCTCTCAGCTGCACATGAGCGAGCTGCACACGCTGCATCCGGTCGAGCTCGAGCACCTCCTGGGCTGGATCGCGCGCGCGTTCACGCAGCGCCGAGCCGCCGACGGCTCGCGCACGGCGACATCGGCCGACGGGCGCACGACGCTGAAGCTGACCCCGCCCGCCGACGGGAAGCGGACGCGGATCCAGGCCGTGCACGGGCAGCTCGACGCGCCCGACTACCGGATCGAGGTGCTCGGGTGAGCAGCTCGCTGCGCGAGGCCGCGGCGGAGGAGCGCCAGCGCGCGACGCGCACGCTGCTCGAGCGCGGTGTGCTGCTCGCCGGCGATCCGCTGTTCACGCTCGCGCGGCGGCACAAGCAGCACCTGGCGGCGGACTTCCGCGATCGTCTCGGCTACTCGCTGCAGGTCTCGACCGATACCGCGCGGCTGTACAAGCGCCTGCGACTGGCGCAGGCCCGGGCGCTGACCGTGCCGCCGCGCACGCTGTCGGAGTCTCGCCGGCCGATCGACGAGCGCCGCGTGCTCGACGCCCGCCGCTGCCTGATGGTCTGCGTGACCTGCGCGGTGCTCGAGCGGCGGACGCTGTGGACGCAGGTCCCGCTGACCGAGCTCGCTCAGGACATCGCCCGGGAGGCGCGCTCGCTCGAGCTCGAGCTCGACTGGAAGCTGGCCGCCGACCGCGCGGCGCTGCTCGACGGCCTCGCGTGGCTGTCCGCCCTCGGAGTGCTGACCCTGCGCTCGGGCGCGGAGGGCGCCTTCGGCGAAGGGATCGACCAGGCCGCGGAGGCCTACTACGACATCGATCGCCCGCGCCTGGCGGGCGTGCTCGCGGATCCGATGCTCGTCGCCGGCGCGCAGTCAGCCGGGGACCTCGAGCCCGCCGCCGATGACAACGGCGAGCCGGGCAGCGTGCGCGCCCAGCGTCTCACCCGCCGGCTGGTGGAGGACCCGGCCGTCTACCTAGAGGATCTCGACGAGCGCGACCGCCAGTACTTCCTCACCCAGCGAGGCCCGCTGGAGCGGCGCGCCGCCGACATCTCGGGAATGCAGGTCGAGCGCCGCCGCGAAGGCAGCGCGCTGATCGCCGCCGGCCGCGAGTTGTCCGACCGGCCGTTCCCCGGCCGCAGCCACCGCAAGCAGCTGGCGCTGCTGCTGCTCAGCGAGCTGTGCTCGCTCGACCAAGAGCGCCGCGCCGCCCGTCCCGGCGGCGAGTCCGGCGCACCGGTGAGCGTGGCCGAGGACCGGGTGCTGGAGATCGTCGGCATGCTGGTGGCCCGCCACCGCGAGCACTGGGGCTTCAGCCCCGACGACCAGTTTGAGGTCCAGGCCGCGGCGGTGGCGGCGATCCAGCTGCTGGCGGAGCTGATGCTGCTGTGCCGCGGTCCGGACGGCGTGCAGCTGCGCCCCGCGGCGTTCCGCTACCGGCACGCCGTCGCCAAGCCCGCGCAGCAGAGCCTGTTCGCCGATGCCGAGATCAGGGAGCAAGCCGATGACCGCGACTGACCGCTTCCGCCCCAACCGCTACGGGATCGTCTCGCTGTACCAGTACGCCGAGCAGGTGTTCTCGCCCGAGGACGGGCGCCTCGCGTTGCGCGGGCGCAACACCTCCGGCAAGAGCAAGGCGCTCGAGTTGCTGGTGCCATTCGTGCTCGACGGCGACATCACGCCGCGCAAGCTCGACGCATTCGCGTCGCCGACCCGCGCCAAGACGATGCGCTGGAACCTGATCGAGTGCACCGACGACTACGGCCGCGACGCCAAGCGGATCGGCTACGTGTGGGCCGAGTTCGTGCGCCTCCGCGACGATGGCGACGAGCAGGTGCTCACCTGCGGCATCGGCCTGGAGGCGGTGCGCGGCTCAGATGGGATCAAGGACCGCTGGTACTTCGTCACGCCGCAGCGGATCGGGATCGACCTGCATCTGTGCCGGGACGTCCGTGACGAGCGCCAGCCGCTGGTCAAGGGCGACCTCGCCGAAGCCGTGCGCGCAGGCGGCGGCCAGCTGTTCGATTCCCAGGCCGACTACAAGGAGGCGCTCCGCAGCGCGCTGCTGCCGTTCCCCTCGAAGGATCTCTACGAGCAGCACCTCGAGGTGATCCGCCAGCTGCGCAAGCCGAAGCTTTCGGACAAGCTCGACATCGACGGCCTCGGGGCGCTGCTGTCACGCACGCTGCCGGTCGTCGACGACGCGCTGATGCGGCGCCTGGGCGACTCACTTGAGCGCCTGCAGGGCATGCAGAGCGACGCCGACGCGCTCGCCCAGGCGTGCGAGCTGGTGGCCGAGCTGGCCGGCGGCCCGTTTCGCGCCTACGCACGTGGCGTGGTGGCGACGCGCGCCGAAGCGCTCAGGCAGGCCGACGGCGGCTTCGAGCGCGCCCGCAACACGGAGCGCAGCGCCCGCGCGGCGCTGGCCGAGTGGGAGGCGGCGTGCCGCGAGGCCGAGGGCCAGATCCAGGCGCTCGACGCCGAGCGCAAGCAGCGCCAGGCCGAGCGCGAGGCGCTGATGGCGAGCGAGGATTACAAGGGGCTGGCCGCCCTGGAGGAGCGCCGCCGCGAACGCGAGGAGGCGGCCGCGCGCCTGCGCGAGCGCGAGCAGGAGCACGCCAAGCGCGCCGCGCGGCTGGAGCAGGCCCAGCAGCAGCACGACGAGGCCGCCACACGCTCGGCCTCCGAGCTGGAGGCGCTCCAGACCGTCGCGACGCGGCTGCATGACGGCGCCGGCCGCGCCGGCCTTGCACTCGCGGGTACCGATCAGCCGGCGGCCAGCACCGATCAGGCGGGGCTGCAGCGGATCGAAGTCGCGCTGGAGATGCGCCACGCCGAGCTCGAGCAGGCGCGGACGCTGCACCGCGATCTGCGCCGCACTCGTGACGCCGCCGACGCCCTGCGCGGGCCGCTCGAGCAGGCGCAGGCCGACGTCGAGCAGGCGCAGGGACAACACGAGCGGGCACAGGACGAGTTGGAGGGCGCGCGCGAGCGCGCCGAGCAGGCGCTCGACGCGTGGGCCGAGCTGCTCGTCGAGCTGGCGCTGTCCGACGCCGACGTGCAGTCGCTGCGGGAGCTGCTGATCGAAGGTCACGATGCCGGCGCGCGCGCCGCCGAGCTCGGACGGCCCCGTCTGCAGGCGCTGCTCGGCGAGCAGGCATCGCTCAGTGCCCGCCGCGACGAGCTCGGCACGCGGCTGGCAAGCGTGGCCGAGCGGCTGCGCGCGCTGCTCAGTCAGGGAGACCCGGCGCCCGCGCCGCGCTCACCCCGGCCCGCCGACCGTGCGGGCCGGGCCGGCGCGCCGCTGTGGCTCGTCTGCGACTTCGCGGCAGAACTGCCCGCGCCGGAGCGCGGCCCGCTGGAGGCGGCGCTCGAGGAGGCCGGGCTGCTCGACGCCTGGATCTCGCCCGACGGCAAGCGCTACGAGGGCGACAGTGTGCTGGTGCCCGAGCCGGTCGCCGGCCCCTCGCTCGCGCAGCTGCTGCGCCCGGCGGTCGGGCAGACCGGAATCGGTCCCGACCGGGTCGCGGCGGTGCTGGCCTCGGTCGCGCTGGAGGGACCGCTGAGCGTGAAGCCGGGCAGCTTCCGGCTCGGGCCGCTGCACGGCAGGCACGCCAAGTCCCAGCCCGAGTTCATCGGCGCCGCCGCGCGTGAGACGCGCCGCCAGGCGCAGATCGCAGCCGCACAGGCCGAGCAGTCCGCGCTCGAGGCCGAGCTGGCGGCGCTGGCGGGCGAGGCCGATCAGCTCGAGGCGGCTCAGACGCGGCTGCGCGCCGAGCAGGACAACGTCCCGCCGGCGAGCGAGGTTCAGGCGACGATCCGAACGCTGGCCAGCCGCGCCGACCAGCTTGCGAACGCCGAGCGCGCTCGCGCCGGCCTACTGAGCCGCCGCGACAGCGCCGAGGACGCGGTCGCAGCCGCGCGCGCAGCCGTCGCCGAGCACGCGGGCGGCGCAGATCTGCCCGCCGAGGAAACGCAGCTGGAGCCGCTCGAGCGGGCGCTTCGCACGGTCGCGACGGACCTCGGCGAAGCCCGGATCCAGCTCGCGGCCTGCGAGCACGCCCGGACGCAGCTCGCGGCGGCGGAGGCGGCGCACGCGGAGCGGGCCGCCGACGCCGATGAGTCGGCCCGCCACCAGCAGGCGGCGCGCCACCAGCTGAGCGAGGCGCAGGGCAGGCTGGACGCCACCGAGCGGCTGCACGGCGCCAAGGCGCAGGAGATCCAGAAGCGGATCGACCAGCTTCGCCGCCGGCTAGCCGCGATCGACGGCGAGCGATCCGCCGCCGATGCTGACCACCTCAGGGCCAGCATCGGCGAGACCAACGCGACTCGGGACGTGAACGACGCGACCGCAGCGGTCCAGCGCGCCGACGGCGCCCGCGCCGGAGCGCTCCATGCAGTGCGCCAGCTCGGTGTGCACGACCTGTTCAGCGCCGGCCTGGGTGAGGAGCACGCGCCCGCCGACGAGCGCCAGTCGCGCACCTGGACGCTGACGACCGCGCTCGAGCGCGTGCGCGCGCTGCCCGAGCTCGACGAGCGCGTCGACCTCGCCAACCGCCGCCGGCGCGTCGAGGAGTCGGTGTCGGAGCTGGCCAAGCGGCTGGTGGCGTTCGACATGGACGCCGCGCTGCGCTCCGACGGCGAGCTGATGCTTGTGCAGATGTCCTGGCACGGGGCGGTCAGGACGTTGCCGCAGATGGTCCGTGAGCTGCGCGAGGATCTCGTCCGGCGCGAGCAGATCATGAGCGAGGAGCGTCGCCAGGTGTTCGGCGACGCGCTGCTGTCCGAGATCGCCGAGCACCTGCGCGCCCGGGTCGGCGAGGTGCGGGCGTCGGTACGCAAGCGCAACGAGACGCTGCGCCGCTGCAAGACCGGCGCGGGCCGGTGGGTGCAGCTGCGTTGGCAGAAGGCGCTCGAATCGGAGGCCGAGCGGGACGTGCTGGCGCTGCTCGAGGGCCAGTCGGTCGAGCTGCTGAGCGACGCCGAGCGCCGGCAGCTGTTCGAGTTCTTCGAGACGCGAATCGTGCTCGCGCGCGGGGAGCTGCTCGACCAAGCGGGCCAGCGCAGCGCCGCCGACTATCTCGCCCAGGCGTTCGACTACCGCAGCTGGTGGAGCTTCGACCTGATGCTGCACGAACCGAATCGGGAGCCGCGCCGGCTGACCCCGGCGGCGCAGGCGAAGGGGTCGGGCGGCGAGCAGTCGGTGCTGATGCACATGCCACTGTTCGCCACGGCTGCGTCGATCTACGACATGGTCCCGACCTCACCGCGGATCATCGCGCTCGACGAGGCGATGGACGGGATCGACGACCCGACCCGCGAGCAGATGTTCGCGACCCTGGTCGAGCTCGACCTCGACCTGTTCATCACCTCCTTCGACATCAACCCGTGCGTGGCGACGGTGCCGCGGATCGGCTTCTACGAGCTGCACCGCGACCAGGCCGAGTGGGGCGTCTACGGCCAGCACTTCGTCTGGGACGGCACGCGGACGATCGAGGTCGAGAACTGATGCGCGCCGCCCAGGAGCTGCGGGAGCTGCTCTCCCAGGACGGGTTCGCGCGGCCGCTGCGGCTCGCGCGCGAGAAGGTGGAGGCCCAGGGCGACATCGCCGGCACGATCAGCCTGCCAGCGGTCAGCCCCGAGGAGCTGCGATGCCTGACCGGGGTGCTCGGCCGGCGCTGGCAGGCGCCGGTCGCCGGGCAGGACGTGCCGGGGCTGGCGCTGCGTCGCCTCGACGGCGCCCTGCGGGACTCGCGCTTCGCCTGCACGCTGCCCGAGGCGCTGGAGCTGCTGGCCGACCGGCCGCTGCACAACCGCCGGGCCGCGCGCGCCGCCCTGCGCGACGGCCGCGAGGCGGTCTGGGCGCGGGCGTCGGCCCACCCGGCGGCGGCCGCCCCGCGAACCGCGGCGTGGCTCGAGCGCGCGCGCAGCACCGGAGCGATCGCCAGGCTCGCCTATGCGGATGGCGGCGACGCGCTGACCGCCTGCCTCGACGCCGCAGCGGCGCTCCCGGCCGAGCCGCCCGAGGCCCTGGCGGTGCTGGCCGCAAGGCTGCACGGCAGCGCACACGCGCTCGATCCCGACCGGCCGGCTGGACAGCTGCTGGTCTCGTTGCTGGCCGCCTGGCGGCGCCGGCCAGCACCGTCAGGCGCGGCGCAGCGGCGCGCGCTGCTCGCGGAGGTCGGGGTGCTGAGCGACCCGATCTCCTGCGCGGTCGCGGCACTCAATCTGCCGGCCACCGGCGACGGGCTCGTCGCCGGCATGACCCGCCTGGCGGCCGGCCGCCACCTCTCGTTCACGCTGGGCAACCTCGTCTCCGAGCCGCTGGCGCTGCGAACAGCCGACGTGTTCATCTGCGAGAACCCGACCGTCCTGGCCGAGGCCGAGCGCAGCCTGGGTGCCGCCGCGCCCCCGCTGGTCTGCACCGACGGCCAGTTCAACACTGCCTGCCTGCGGCTGCTCGAGGCGCTGGGCGCCGCCGGTTGTGCCCTGCACGTCCACGCCGACTTCGACTGGGGCGGGCTGAACATCGTCTCGCGCGCGATCCAGACCGCCGGCGCGCGGCCCTGGCGCTACGACCTCGAGTCCTACCGCGAGGCGCTGCAGCGGGTGCCGGCCACGTCGCCGTCCTCGCGCCCCGCGCACCAGCTGGACGGACGCCTGGCGCCGCTGGCCGCGGAGCTACGCGCCGGCGGCCGCGCGATCCACGAGGAGGCGCTGATCGAGCTGCTGCTCGACGATCTCCGTCGCGCCGCGTCGACGCGCGACACGGATCCGCCAGTTGGCCCCAAGGTGTGGTGTCGCTGTGGAACGCCGCCGTGGCGGGGTTGAACGCGGGCGAGATCGCGGACACGCTGGTCGAGCTGGATGGCCTACGCGCTGGCGGACGAGCGCGAGCGGTTCGTGATCGCCAGCCGCAACCCGGCCAAGGACGAGCTCGTCGCCGCCGTGCTCGCGCACCACCCGGGGGCGCAGGCGCTCGTGATCGGCTACTACGTGCAGCAGCTGGAGCGGATCGCGCGGGTGCTCGACGCGCCGCTGATCACCGGTAAGACGGCGCGCCACGAGCGCGACGAGCTGTACGACCGCTTTCGCGCCGGCTCGATCCGGACCCTGTGCGTGAGCAAGGCCGCGCGTTCTTCTACACGCTCGTCTCGCACGAGACCTGCGAGCAGGAGTACGCCCACAAGCGCCAGCGGTTCCTCGCCGAGCAGGGCTACGCGTACACGGTGCTCAGCGCCGAGGAGCTGACCTGTCAGCCGGAGCGCCGAGCCGCATGAACCTCGGCGAGCTGCTCGACGGCGTCTCGGCCAAGCACCGCTCGGCGGTCGCCACCCGGATCGACCTGCCGAAGAAGGCGACGGCCGCCGAGATCTGCGCGCACCTGCTCGATCCCGCGCGCCTGCAGGAGATCGTGGATGGGCTGCCACCAGAGGCGCGGCACTGCGCGGCGCGCCAGGCACTGGGCGAGGACGGACCGCGCAACGGCTACTACAGCTCGCGGGCGGCCGACACGGGCGCGCAGGAGCTCGAGCGCTGCGGGCTGGCGTTCGCGTTACGCGACTCCTGGCGGACCAATTACACCGTCCCGGACGACGTCATCGGCGCGCTTGCCCAGGCGCTGGCGTGCGCGCATCTGGAGGGTCGCAAGGCCGGGAGGGCGGGACGCTGGCTCGGGGCGCCGTTGCAGCTCGCCCACGACGTGGCGACGGTGTGGGCGGCGCTGCACCGCGAGCCCGTCCGGGTCAAGACCGACGGCGAGATCTACCAGCTTCGTGGCCGAAGCTGCTGGCAGCGCTGGCCGCGCTGGACCTCGACGAGCTCGACGAGGAGATCCGCGACCGCCGCCTGCTCGTCGCGCTGGCGTTCCTGCGCGAGGAGGGATGCCTGCGTCTGCGGCTCGACTCCTCGAACGGCTGGGAGACCAAGCGCGAGCTGACCGCCGCCGGCGGGCTGCGTGAGCTGCTCGCGCGCGAGCCGGCTGAGCTCCGCGGACGGCTGCTCGCCGGCGCCGGCTGCGAGCGGTTGGAGCTGGCGGGCCTGACGCTGCTGCTTCGCCTGGGCCCCGGAGTCGCGATCTCGCTCGCCTCGTTTGGGCGCGCGGCGCGCGAGTTCGCCGACGAGGCGACGCTCCACCCCACGCCGCGTTACGGCTCGGACGCGCAGGTCGGCGCCTCGGCGCTCCTGATCGGGTGGCTGGTAGGACTCGCCGAGATCGGCCTCGACTCGGGCGGCCGGCCGTGCGCCGCGCGGCTGGCGTGCTTGGAGGCCGAGACGAGTCGCGGCCAGCTCGCGGTCTGCCAGGGCAACTTCGAGGTCGTGCTGCTGGCGCTCCCCGGGGCCGGCTGACCGTCTCAAGCTGGAGCTGGCCTGCGAGCCCGTCGCCGGCCAGCCGCACGTGTACGTGATCACCAAACGGTCCGCGATCGCCGGCCAGCGCGCCGGCACCCACCCCGGCGGCACGCTCGGGCTGCTCCGGGAGCTGGCCGGGGAGCTGCCGCAGAACGTCGAGCGGACCGTCGGCGAATGGGCGGCGGGATACGGCGCGCCGCTGCGCGTGCGCACCGCGATGATGCTCGACGCCGGCGATCCCGCCACGGCCGACCAGCTCGCCAGCGGGCCGCTCGACGGGCTCGTTCTCGAGCGCGTCGGCGACTCACTGCTCGCCTTCCCAGCCGACCGGCTCGACGAGGTCCGGCGCGCGCTGGAGGCGGCCGGTCGCGAACTCGAGCCAGGCCTGGATCAGATCTCAGGCGCCTGGAAGGAGCCCCGATCGGGAGGGTCCGAAGCGCAGGCCGAATGGGAGCCCGGGGGCGGCGGCCGGCCGGACCCGGCCGGGCGCCTCGTTTCGACGCTACGGGCCGGCTCGCTTCCTGCGGCGCGCACGCAGATCGCGCCGGTGCGCTCCCCAGAGGCAGCGATACCGTCACTGACGCTCGTGACCGGATCCGACGACGAGGACGAGCCGGTCGGTCCGGTCGGCCGCGACGACGACGAGGGTGACGACAGACCGCTCCACGTGATCCTCGACGCGATCGAAGACGAGACCGACGTGTGGATCACCTATGCCGGAGCCGACGGGGTCACCGATCGCACGATCACGCCGATCGACGTCGAGGGGGCGCAGGTCCACGCCTGGTGCCACAGGAGCGACGGCGAGCATCGCTTCTGGATTCCCTCCATCTTGGCGGCGGTCCCGGCACATGAACGATGAGCTCGCATTCCGAGCCGCCGCGCGTGAGTGCATCTGGCCCGCCTCGATGAAATCGTGGGCGGCTAGTGACCGCGACGAACCGCCAGAAACCGCCCGCTGGCTGACAAAGCAGTCCAACGAGACGGCGCGGACAGGGCGGCGGCAGGTGGCGATCAGCGCTGCCCGCTTGGGATCACGGGGACGCGATCGCCTGAGCTGCACAGCGCCTGGCGGCGCTCTGCGTGTGCGCAGGCGGTTCCCGGCCCTACGCAGGCACGCGAAGGCGCTGCTCGTAGGCGCGGAACTCCGCCTCGAAGCGCTCCCAGTCGACGTCGACGCCGCCTCCCGATGAGGGGTCCTCGTCGTCTCCCCTGCCGCCGCCTTCGGGACCGTGTTCATCGTCCCGCCCCTCATCCTGCCCCTCATCCTGCCCCTCGCCCAAGTCGAGGTGCATTGCATAACAGGCGACCAGCAGGATCACGAACGTGAGAAGCAGCATGGGAGATACGATTGCCAGAACGGGCGACTCACCGTCGGGGCGACCGCTCTCGGCCGCGAACATCACCAGGGAACTCGCGGCAAGCAGCCCGCAAAGCACGGCACAAGCTGCACACAGAGTCAATCTGCGCCGGCGCTTGGCTGTCCGCTTGCTCGATACTTCCCGGTCCACGCAGCGCAGAAATATAGCGTCCGCCCGACGGCATCGCCGCGCTCCCGCGCTTCGCCACCCGCGCCCTGGCCGCGGCGCGTGCCGCGCAGGACCCCGAGCGGGCGCCCCGGACTCCGGGTCGTCCCCATTGCGCGCCGACGATCGCGACTCCCCCGCCACTCGAACACGGGAACGCTGCAACTCCCCCCTATCGAGCACCCCGCCCCCGCGCCAACCGATTCCCTCCGGTCGCCTGCCGCTCTCTGCGGCTCTCGGCTCGCGGTCTCCGTCGGCGCCACGTCCGGATCTCCGATCTCCGGTTCAGGCAACACGCAGGCAACGCCGGCCCCACCGCGCCGAGTCACTCGTCTCAGGCATCAACGCCAGCACCCACGAGACGCAGGCTCGCGGCCATCTGCGTGGGTGGTCGAGCACCGGCAACTCGCTACAGCCGAGGTGCTCGATCCCGATCCGGTCCGGTTCAGGCCATCGGCGTGCCGGCACATGCTGTTCGCGCTGACGAGTTGGTGGACGATGCCGTTGGCGGTCGACCACGAAGTGAACGCAGCTATTGGGCAGCTCGTGCAGGTCACGGTTTGACGTGTCGGGCGCGAAGACGGCAACACGCTCACGAAGAACTCGCAACGACCCGCTCGGACCCTGGACCGATCCACGCCCCACTCGCCGTGGACCTCGGCAGCAGAACGGTCCGCTCTCCCGACTCTCCGGCGGCACAACCGGAACAGTCCCCGCAGTGGGTTGGACCTGCCCGGGAATGCAAACCGGGGCAGGTCCGCAGCGCAGATGGCGTGCTTCTGCGACTGCTCAAACCAGCGCTGCGGGCGATTAGTGCTCATCGCCGCGGCCTACCAGACAATCAGGCAATCGGCACACCGGGCTGCTGCTGGTCGTCCGACTCGGTCGCTAGGCAGCCCGTGGGGAGCTTTGCTGCAATGGTGATCGGCGGGAGCAGCGCGATGTCATCAGGACCGCCTGAGAGTTACCGATCTCTAGTCCCGGCCCCAGGCGAGTACGACTGCAAGGTCAAGCGTCGACAGGATCCCGACCGGCCGCGCGGTGGGCGCGGTGGAGACGATCAGATGGCTGACGCCGTGCTCGCTCATCAGCTCAGCAGCGCGCTTCAGCGGTTCGGCGGGGTCGATGAATACCGCGTTGGCGCCAGCGAGTTCGGCGGCTGTCGCGTGCAGCTTCCCTCGAGCGGCCGCACCGACGAGCTCGATGTCCGACAGGATCCCCCAAGGTTGACCGGGCCTGGCGTTCGATTCCGAATCGACGCCTTCGACGACGATCGCGTGTACGTGGTAGCTCGCCATCATGTCGGCGACTGCGCGGACGCTCATGCCCGCCGAGCAGCTGATGATCCCCGCACGCATGGCGTCCGCGACCGTCGCGTGCTCAAACGCCGGCGCGATCAGTCGGGATGTCCTGGACACACTCACTTCCCCAGTTCTAGCGCGCAGCCTCAGGGACCACAAGCCGCTGACGTGGTAGTGATGCGGCCGTGTTGGGGACGGTGCCCAGCACCGCGAGGCCCAGCGGCCCCGCGCCAAGCACCGTGAGGCCCGCCGCGCCCACGCTGCAGGGGGTTGAGCGCCCGCACGACGGTTACCCGCATCGGGCTCAGCGCGTTGCACTTCGCGGGTCGCGGATCGGTGTGTTGAGCGGAGGCAGAGGCGGTAGTGGCGGCGGGGGGTTGCCGTTCGTGGCCCGCGCCCCGAAGACGGCGCTGACCGCGATCTGCTCCGTCCCGTCGCGGGCGTCGCGGTTCTGGTCAAACGGGGCGCAACGCCCAGCGACCGCGAATGAACGCCACTGCTCATCGCCGACACGAGCAAGAGCGCCAGGGACAGCGCCCGTGACCACCGGGCGGTCGAGGACGAGTTCGACGCCGGGCTCGGACGGGATCGCTACGAGCGGCAGCCGCGCACGGGGATGCCGGTGTCGTCGGAAAGGTCAGCGGCGACGCGTCGGGAAGGATTTGTATGCGTAGACCGTCAGACATGCGACAACTCAACTCTGAGCTCCGGCTGGAGGTTGCCGTGCTGGTTCCCGGTTTGTCGAAGATGGCTGGCTTATCGGTTGCGCTCGGGCTCGTCCCGGCGAGTCTGGCGGTCTGGTCGGATGCTGCTCCGGTGGAGGACTGGAGCTCGGCGCACGGATAAGCGCGACGGCTTTGACGAGTGGTACGCGAACGGGCCGCTCGGGCTCGGCAGGACGGTCGGGATCTCCGGCGACACGATCGTGCTTGGCGCCGAGCAACACCAAGTGGGCGCCAACCCAGCCCAAGGAGCGGCCTACCTCTTCTCGAGGCCGGGGCCGATCTGGATGGACACGACCGACGCAGAAGCTGACGGCCGCGGACGGCGCTGCCGGCGACCTACTGGGCGACCCGGCGGCGATCTCCGGCAGCCTCGTCGTCACAGCCTCGTTCTCCCATGCCGTCGGCGGCAACCAGTCGCAGGGCGCGGTGCACCTGTTCGGTCTGCCGCCGACGGTGACGATCAGCGCACCGGCGAGCGGCGCAAGCTTCCCCCAAGGCGCTGCGGCCCGAGCTTCGTACGTGTGCACTGTCCCCGCTGGCGCGTCGATCACCGCCTGCACCGGCCCCGTAGCCAGTGGCGCGCCGATGGACACGAACGTACGCATCCGTGCTTTCGCAGCCCCGGGGCGGCACGCGAGCTGCCTGCTGATCGCCGATCCAGCGCGCGCCGCGACGGCGATCGAGGTCCTATTGCCGTGGCTGAACGAGTGGCGCGTCTAACCCGACCCGCCTCACGCCTAAGCGGAGCACGACGGTGCCCAGCAGAAGCAGACGACCGTCGCGATCTCCTTACCTCACTGGAACAGCCCGCAAATTGCCGACTCTTGCGTTCGCCCCACGCTGAGCCAGGACCGAGACAAAGAACGCATTGACCGACGGGCTCACGTGCACTCGCGCCGAGCGCGGCCATCCGCAGCCCCGAACGGCCCAGCCTGCTTCGCGCTCTCTCCACGTAGGGCACGTGGGCCAGGGTCCGATTAAGCAGCCGAGACTCGGGACGCGTTATCGTCGAGGTGAGCGACTTCAGATGGAGTTGGGCGGCCTAGGGCGAGTCGCCCCTGAGTGTTATCCAGAGCGCTTCGGCGAAGGCGACCGGTGTGCCGCTCGCGTCGTGAATCGCGGATCCGGCGCGGTGCTTGCGGCCCTCGCTCGAGATGGGCCATGCCGTCACGATGTAGGCGTGGTCGGCATACGCGGGCGCTTGCAGGGTGGCCGTCATGCACGCAAGCACGGTTTCGCTCCCGGGCGGCATGCATGCGAAGCCTGATGGGCAGTCGAGTGCAGCCCACGTGAAGACGGGGTCGACAACGCCGTCTTCGGCGAACTCGTGACCTGGGTGCCAGGAGCACGCGAGTACGCCGTCGTGGCCGACGGGACCCGGGAACACCCGCAGGCCGTCAGCGAGTCGCTTTGGGCCGCAGACAAAGCAGGTCGGAAAGGCGTGGTGCTCCGGGTCTCGACCGACGAAATTCGCTTCGGCTCGCGTCGCGACGGCGAGCGTGGGGGTGGCGGGTATGTCCACGGCGGGGCTTGCTGGACGCCCGGCCGCGACGGTCGCGTCACCGCGCATCAGCCGGACCGAGCCGTCCGCGTCGCGGTGGCGGGTCAGCGGCACCTCGAGCGGCGGCGGGAGAGAGAGGCGGACGAGTGCGCTCGGCCCGATCGCCGCGGCCGCCAGCCCGCACGCGTAGCCGCCGTTGCCGGACGCCGGCGGGCCGTTGAAACGCGCCGCGATCATGACCTCGTCGGTCATGGGTCCGGCAGCGTCGTCGCGGTGGCTGGTAAGGCGTCTGACACGACGTCCAGGAGCTGCTCGAGTTCCTCCTCGGGATGTCCGGGAGGGAGGACGAGGTTGACGTTCTCGGCGCCCGTAGCAAACCACGCCGCGATCACCTCGCCGGCTTGGTCGTAGGTTCCGAACAGCGTCACGTCCTGAGCGAGATCCTCGGCGGCCGCCGGCAGCTCGGGTCGCGCGTTGCCATCGGCGGCATCGACGATCGCGTTGACCGCGGCGCTCATGCCGAAGCGCTGCCCCAACATGCGCGGATACAGCGGGCCCATGCGGGTCAGGTACGTCGACAGCCACCATGCCGCACGCCGCCGCGCGCTCGCCTCATCAGGCCCCAGGGCCACCGGGACTCCGAGCGAGACACGAGTGGGCGTGGGTACCTCGGCCCCAAGCTCGCCCTCCTGCAGCAGGGACCTCCCGTCCCGGACGCGTGATCGTGCCCACAGAAACGGCGCCCACCCGTCCGCAAGCTCACCCGCGAGGCGGATCGAGCCCGGAGACAAAGCGGCCAGCACGATCGGCACCGGCGACTCCGGGACGACACCCAAACGCAAAGCCCGCGCACCCGGCGCAGGTACGGGCATGCGATCACCGGACAGAAGCGCGCGAACCGCGGTCAACGTCTCGCGCAGGCGAGCCAATGGCCGGTCCCAGCGGACGCCGTGAAAGCCTTCGGACAGCGGCGGGCTTCCCGCCCCGATCCCGAGCGAGAACCGGCCCCCGGAAACGCGTTGCAGCCCGGCCGCTCCGAGCGCCATGGTCGCCGGCGTCCGTCCCCACACGGAGATGATCGACGTGCCGAGCCCGATCCGCGACGTTCGCATGGCGAGCTGCGCCAGCACGATCAGCGAGTCATGCGTCCAACCCTCAGCGACATCGACGCGGTCAAGACCCACGTGCTCCGCGTGGGCAGCAAGCCGGACAATCACGTCGGTCCGGGTCTCAAACGGAGTGAACCCTACGCCGAGACGCATCCGGATCGGCCCGTAGGAGCGATCGTGGAGGTGGCGCATGATCACGCACCAGCGGTCATCGTGCTTGGAGCCCACTCGCAGATCGCCGACGAGGCGCCCCGAGCCAGGGCAAACGGCTCCCTGCTCGCCATGCGGGCGATCCGCTCGCGCTCGGCGACCCGTAACAGATCGGCGATGCGATGCTCGGCGACGATGTGGTTGAACTGAGCGGTCATCGGGCGACTCCTGCGCTGGAAGCAATCTGTGGCCGCGAAGCTACGAGGATCGTGCTCACGATCTCCCTCCTCGGGTCGGCTTCGGGCGAGCCTATGCCCCGGGTGGCCGGCCTCGCTTCCGGGGGGTACCTAGTCTCTGGGGCCTCATCGTCCGGGTCCGGACCCTTACGATCTCGGCTCCGCCGGCAGGCGGCAGGCTGGCCGCGGCGCGATAGTGCAGGAGCGGCGCCACCGCGCCGAGTCACGTGCTCGGCCCGGGAGGAATGGATCTCAGTTGCCCCGTTCTTGAGGACACGGAGGAGTCAGTGCCGATTCGGGTCGGCAACCCCCTCGGATCCGCGCAGTGGGGGTCTGGCGGCCACGGAGCCAAGGCGCCCGTGACCTCATGAAAGCGGGGGCCAGAGACCCGGCAGTCGGAATGCTGCTGGCGCGAATAGCAAGGGTGTGACGCTCGTAGCGAGGATCCTGCCTGTGCTGAGTCCCAGGGGCCATCGTCGCCCTTCTCGCGACTGCTGGTTCTCTTGCGTTGCAAGAATGACGCTTCTGATGGCTGTCACCCGCGTCGCCCAGCCCGCCGATGCTGCGGTGATCGCGGACGTTCTCGCAGAGGCGTTCGATGGTTACCGCGCTTGGGCGCCGTCCAATTGGGCGCCGCCGGTTCCGACTGCGGCGGAGGTGACGCGTCTCGCCAACGCGCTGTCGCGGTCGGACGTATGGTGTCTGCTGGGGCTCGATGGCCAGGAGGTCATCGGTCATGTTGCCTTGTCACTGTTTACGGTGGAGGATCCTGAGCTACCACCGGCCGGCACCATCAATCTGTGGCAGCTGTTCGTGCGGTCAAGGTGGCAGGGTCACGGCGTGGCGAAGCCGCTCACGGAAGCGGCGGTTCACGAAGCGCGGCGGCGTGGTTTCAGCCGAATGCGGCTATGGACGCCGCGGGGCGCGGGTCGCGCTCGGCGTTTCTATGCGCGGGAAGGCTGGGCGCTCACCGGCGGCGTCCATGAGGATTCACCGTTCGGGTTGCCGACGGTCGAATACGCGCGGCACCTGGATGACCTTGAGTAGGTCGCGGGTGGCCGGGCTTCGGTTGCGCACTCTACGACGCGTCGGGTCCGATTCGCGGTCGTCATGGAAGCGAGCGTCCGGCAGGTGGCTCCGCAAACCTGGTACCCGCGCGAAGGAGGTGCGGCCGAGAGAATCGGCTTGACGCCGAGTCAAATCGTTCTTGGACATCGAGCAGGACGAGCAGGACCTCCTAACCGTCTTCGGCCTCGTGGGTGCTCAGGTACTGCTGGATCCGATTCCCGGCGTTGTGGAGTTGTGGCGCAGGTCGAAGTAATAGAACACGTAGTCGTGGAGGTGGAAGATGCCTCTGGGGAATCCGCCGGTACCCGGCGCGTACAGGGGGACGCTGCACGTGCTGCACACGACGACGCCGCGCCGGTCGCGAACTTCAGCTGCGGGTTGGCCGCCAGGTAGGTCCGAGTGACGCCGTAGCCGATCACGTTGGCGGCGACCATCCTCCGATACACGGCCGGATGCTGCTTCAGGTAGCCGGACAGGAGGAACAAGAGGACGTTGGAGCCCTGCGAGTGGCCGGCGAGGAAGAACGGACGGCCGTGGTTGGAGTGCTCGATGTAGTAAGCGAACGCGGCGGTCGCGTCGTGCGTCGGTACGCCGGCGCAGATCTGGTTCTGGGTGGCGAGCGGCGAGCTCAGCACGGTCAGCGCGTCCGCCTGCCGGTAGTACGGGGCGTACACGTTCGCCACCGTGTCGAACGCTGTCGCCTGCTCCGCAAGAGACGTCTTGGCCCCGGTGAGCATCCCCGGCTCGTTGATCGTAGAGATCACGGACTCGCTCGCGCTGGTCTTGACGTAAGAGGTTGGATAGAGATGGAGACGTCGACCTTCTTCTTCGGAGAGGAGGGCCGCGCCAGCCAGTTGCTCGCCTGCGCGTAGTTGATCGCGTAGCCGGGCGCGCGAGCGCGCGGAGCGCCTTCGATCTTGGCGTTGAGCGTTCCGTTCCCCCCGGCACGTCCGCGACCCAACTTCCCCCGTCGGACGTCGTTCCCGAGTGGGCAGTAGGGGAACCATCGGACGCGCCCTCGTAGCACCCGAACGCGCTGGCCACCCAATCGCGATCAGTAGTTCGCCGTCGCAGCGATAAGCGACAGCGGAGCAACAAACACGGGAACGAGGAACGCGTAACGAGATATCTCTCCCGCGCTCAGCAGCCGCTCGGGACTGCCGCGAGAGCGGCGGCGGCGGCATGGTCAAGGCGAATAGCGCCTCGTCGATTGCCACGGAAGTGGGCCAGCCGCTAGACGATCAGCCGCGGGCGCTCAAGAACGAGAGCGCGCTTCGGAGCAATGAGACGGAGCTTCAAACCCTGCTGGCGAGCCACGCGGAGGCGATCGTTGCCGCGCTGGGCCGGGGGGACGGGTGCGTGGCCGGAGTCGGTTTCTCTCGCGCTCACCACGTCGGCGCTGCGCCGTGACGCGCTCCTGGTCCAGCCGCCCGCCAGGTGATCCCGGCCGCCGGCACAGCCGACGCCGGCCGCAATGGGCTATATCTCCATCCTGTGGAAGTGGCTGATGCTATCGCCGTTGGCGGGCAGGTTCTTCACCCGCCGGCCGATCTCCTGATCCTGCGGATAGCCCGTGGCGTCCCAGAACGCGCCCGCTTCCGCATCGTCGTAAGCGACGAGAGCCGTGACCCGCCGGGCGCCTGTGCGGCGCAGATGCTGCTCGCCGGCGAGCAGGAGAGCGGACGCGATCCCGCGGCGGCGATGCGTGGGATGGACGGCGAGCCGGTACAGATTGCCGCGCCACCCGTCCCAGGCCGCGATCAGCGCTCCGATGATCTCGCCCTCGCGCTCGGCCACGTGGAGCGCCCCCTCCCCGTCGGCCAGGAGTCGCTCAACGTCCTCAGCTCGGTCGGCCGTCACCGCGTGATCGCTGCGCGCCAGGGCCCACAGTGCGAGCACCCCCGCGATATCGGCAGGGCGGCAGGCACGAATCTCGACGCGAGCGCTGCTCAAGCCGTGCATCATGCCCGCTGTGGCGGCGATTTCCGCGCATCACGTCACCGAGGAGAGAGAGGCCGGACATGGAACGGCTGAGCCTGGGCGTCATCGGTACCTCGCGTAAGCCCGACGAGCACCGTCTGCCGATCCACCCCGAGCAGGTCGAGCGGATCGACGCCGCCCTGCGGCGCCGGATCTTCTTCGAGCATGGCTATGGGGAGGAGTTCGACGTCTCCGACGACCGCCTCACGGCGCAGGTGGGCGGCCTGCGCACACGCGAGCAGCTGATCGAGGAATGCGATGTGATCCTGCTGCCCAAGCCCGTGGCCGCGGACCTGACGACGATGCGCCCAGGCCAGGTCCTGTGGGGGTGGCCGCACTGCGTCCAGGATGAGGTCATCACCCAGCTCGCGATCGACCGCCGCCTGACGCTCATCGCCTGGGAGGCCATGCATCACTGGACCCACGATGGCACCTTCAGCCTTCACGTGTTCCACAAGAACAATGAGCTCGCGGGCTACTGCTCGGTCCTGCACGCGTTGCCGCTGATCGGCGAGACCGGTGCCTACGGCCGGCGCCTGCGAGCCGCGGTGATCAGCTTCGGCGCCACCGCGCGCGGCGCGGTGACGGCGCTGTTCGCGCTCGGGGTGCACGACGTGACCGTGCTGACGCATCGCAGCGTCGCGGCGGTGGCCGCGCCGATCGCGCCCGCGCGACTGGTCCACTACGAGCGAGATCCGGTGCACCCGCGCCGCACGCTCGCGCTCCACGGCTCCGGGAGCGAATCGGTGGCCGAGTTCCTCGCCGAGCACGACATCGTCGTCAACTGCATCCACCAGGACACCGACGAGCCGCTGATGTTCGTGACTGCCGACGAGCTCGAGCTGTTCGGGCCCGGGCACCTGATCATCGACGTCTCCTGCGATGAGGGAATGGGCTTCGAGTGGGCGCGCCCAACCTCGTTCGCCGATCCGATGTTCACCGTCGCCGACGGTGTTCGCTACTACGCCGTCGACCACAGCCCGTCGTGCCTGTGGAACTCCGCGACCTGGGAGATCAGCGAGGCGCTGATTCCCTTCCTCCCCGCCGTCATGTCCGGCGGCGAGGCGTGGGAGGCCGACCAGACGATCCGCCGGGCAATCGAGATCCGGGCCGGCGTCGTGCAGAACCCCAGGATCCTGTCCTTCCAATCCCGCTCGCCGATCTTCCCCCACGCGAAGCAATAGGGCATCTCTCGCCACGGGTTTCCCGGCTGCCTACTCGGTGGCCGCTACGGATGATCGTGCGGCCCACTGGTCGTAGCGTGATCAGGAAAGCGATTTCAGGAGGCCCGCCATGGGCGCGCGAACCGACAAGATCTTCGGTCGCTCGAAGCAGGCCCTCGGCGCCGTCACAGGCAACGAGAAGATGAAGCGCGATGGACAGCGCCAAGAGGACAAGGGCAAAGTCAAGGGCAAGATCGACTCAACCATCGGTAGGACGCAGGACGCCCTCGACGATCTCAAGGAGAAGGCCGACCGGAGCTGAGCGTGGAGCGATCCCGCCCGCGGGAGGGATCGCCGCCAATCGATCCCTCCCCGGCGACGACAGCTCAGCGCGGAGCCTCCCCCGCCCTCCGCGGCCGATCAGCCCGGGGAACCGAAGCTGGAGATCGCGATCAGCGTGGCCCCGGACGGGGTCGAGTGCGTTCTCGGCGAGGTGCCGGACATTGAGGTCGTATGCCTCGCAAATGTGCCCGACGGTCCAACAGGCAGCTGTCCTGCACGTGCTCGTTGGTGACGCCGGGCTCGCCGACGAACGCGGTGCCGGTCGGCGTGACGACCTCGTCGTAGCGCGCATCTGCTCCGGTCGCTGCAGGCGGGCTCTCCCCTCCCTGAGGCGCCACCTCATGGCGACCGCCGGGCCCCGCTCCGCGGGCGCTGCTCGCGCTGTGCGCGTCGCACGGCTCGGGCCTGGCCGGCGTCCATCCACATCTCCCAGCGCCCCGAGGCCGACTGGTCGGCCGCCCGGAAGCGGTACGGCCGGAGGCCGGCGAACTCGGTGTAGCGCAGGTGAAAGACCCCGCCGAGCACGGAGGCGATGCGGCGTTGCGGCCATCCGATCGCGTCCTCGATATCCGGGAACGGCCGCGGTCGATCAGGAGCAGCGGCGAGTCCGTCGAGCAGCTCGCGCATCAGATCGCTGCAGCGATCGTGAAACCGCGCGATCTCAGCCGGGTCGTCCATCGCGTTGTGCGGGGCGTGCTGCACGAGCGCAGCCGAGCGAACCGTGCGCGGCATGGGGTCACGATACCGGCGCGATCGCCGGGCTCGGCGCTGTCCCGTAGTCGGCCGCAGCCGCCATGCGCAACAATCAACCACGACGGCATGACCAGCTCGACTCACAGCACCGACACCGGCCGCGAGACCGGTTCATGGTTCCCGGTCCGGGACGAAGCGAATCTCCCGTCTGATCTGCGCGGCCTGTTCGCCAAGGCGCGCGAGCGGCTCGGCTTCGTGCCCAACGTCTTTCGCGTCTACGCGTTCCGGCCCCAGCGCCTGAGCGCCTGGTTTGCCCACTATCGCCAGCTGCACCAGCCCAGCGAGCGGCTGAGCGCTGCCGATCGCGAGATGATCGCGGTCGTGGTCAGCGCCGCCAACGGCTGCCTGTACTGCCTCGTCGCCCACGGGGCTGCGCTGCGAGAGGAGCTCGGCGACCCGATCCTCGGCGAGCGTCTCTCCTACGACTGGCGCCGTGCCGGAGTCGACTCGCGCCGCAGGGCGATCTGTGCCTACGCCGAGAAGCTGACGCTGCGCCCCCGCGAGATCACGCGCGCAGACCTCCAGACGCTGCTCGACGTCGGCCTCACGCTCGAGGAAGCGTGGGACGTGGCTGAGATCAGCGCGATGTACAACCTCACCAACCGCATGGCCATGGTCACCAACATGCTGCCCAACCCCGAGTACAGCGGCCAGGCCCGCCCGGGCTGACGCCCGGCTCGGCCTCGGTCAATCCGTCCGCGTGATCGGCGCCAGCTCGTAGCTGACGTCGAACACGGCCGCGTCGGGCTCGTACATACGCAGGATCGGCCGGAACGTGCCGGCGGGCGTCGGAAGCCAATTCGCCATGCGGGCGGGATCGCTCGGCTCATCACGTTGCATGACGATCGTCAGCGATCCGTCCTTGAGCTGCGACTGGATCTC
>JADGPN010000031.1 GCA_017882465.1 Solirubrobacteraceae bacterium | reverse complement strand
CCGGGTCGAGCATCGCCGGACTGCCCTCGCGCAGCGCCTCGGCCAGATCCTGATGCGCCGTGACGGTGACCATGCGCGGACCCAGCAGCCCGCGGCTGGAACTGCCCAGCGCCAGCTCGCCCGCCATGTACACCGCGACGCCGGCGTCGATCGGCGGCAGCCTTCGCACCAGCGTGTCGGCGGTCGCCTGCAGCAGCGCCGTCCCGCTCTCCCGCTGGAACAGCTCGGCGAGCTCGGCCACGGCGCCGAGCCACCGGGGTGTGCCGCTCGAGCTGGTGGTCGAGGCCCTCGCGCTCCTGCTGCAGCGTCGCCAGCGCGCGCTTGCTCTCCCGTTCCCGGGAAGGCTCGAGCTCGACGACGGCCACCTGCGGGGTTTGCCCTGCCTCGGCCGGGAGCCGGTACACGAGCGAGCTCACCTGCTCGGGGCCGGCGGGCGACCACGACGGATGAGTGCACTCGATGTGTCGGGCGTCGGTCGTGAACACCGCGCTCACCGCCTGCTGGAGCTGGCTCCCAGGGACCCACGGCGCGAGCAGCGCCAGCTCGTCGCCGGACTGCGGGTCACTGGGGATCGCGGCCACCGCCGGGTTGACGTAGGTGACCGTGACCGGCGCCGGGCCCGAGAGCAGCATCAGCGGCGAGGGCAGGTTCACCGCGACCGCGGCCAGCGTCGAATCGCATACCTCCGTCTCCGGCACCTTCGCCCGGGCCTCGGCGATCGCCCGCGGAAGGGGGACGCCCTCCTCCGCTGCGCGCCGGACGGCGACGACCGTGCCGGCATCGGCGATGTCATACCGCCGGGGCCCCGCGCCGATGCGCTGCGGGTCGGGAAAGTCGTGACGGCGCTCCCAGGTGCGCAGGCGCTCACGCGAGACTCCGGTGAGCGCGGCAAAGCGCGTTGCGCTCACAGTTTGTCCACCCCTGACCACCTGTGAAGTTCTACCGCACTGAACGCCCAGCGGCTTCCGGGATCGCGCCTGGTCGATCCGGGTCTCGAGGGGGATTCAGGAGCTCAACGCCAAGGTCGGGCGCGAGGCCGATCGGCTGTCGGGCGTGCTCGGCCGCTCCCCCACCATCGAGGAGCTCGGGGAAGCCACCGAGTCCTCGGTCGAGCTCGCCCGCGGTCTCGAGACGCTGCCCGAGCGAGAGCGCAGCATCATCCTCCTGCGCTTCTTCGAGGGACGGACCCAGCGCGAGATCGCCGACCGGATCGGAATCTCCCAGATGCACGTCTCGCGGCTGCTGCGTCGCTCGGTGGAGCGGATGCGCAACCAGCTCGAGGCCTGAGGAACGACCTCGGCCGGCGCCGCCGTCGCGTGCCGGGCTGAGCAAAAGTCCGCTCACGGCTTGATCGCTCGGCTCCTCGGGTATACAAACTGGGTCATGGCTCGTGCGATCTGGACCGGTGCGATCAGTTTTGGGCTCGTCAACGTGCCGGTGAAGCTCTACAGCGCCACCTCACCCAAGACGGTGCGCTTCCATCAGCTCTCGGGCAAGACCGGCGCCCGGATCCGCCAGAAGCGCGTCGATCCGTCCACCGGTGACGAGGTGTCGTTCGAGGACATCGTCAAGGGCTACGAGATCACGCCTGAGAAGTACGTGCTGATCACCCCTGACGAGCTCGATGCGCTCGATCCGAAGGCAACCAAGACGATCGACATCGAGGACTTCGTCGACCTCTCCGAGATCGACCCGATCTACTACGACCACTCCTATTATCTGGCTCCCACCGCCGGCGGCGCCAAGCCCTACCGGCTGCTGCTCGACGCGATGCGCGAGTCGGGCAAGGTCGGAATCGGCCGCGTGGTGCTGCGGTCCAAGCAGCAGCTCTGCGCCCTTCGCCCCACCGGCGACGTACTCACGCTGTCGACGATGCTGTTCGGCGACGAGGTCGTGCAACCGGACCGCCTCGACGAGCTCGACGTGGTGTCCGAGGCCGCCGCGAGCGAGCGGGAGCTGGC
Source organism: Solirubrobacteraceae bacterium (assembly GCA_017882465.1). GTDB lineage: Bacteria > Actinomycetota > Thermoleophilia > Solirubrobacterales > Solirubrobacteraceae > Palsa-465. The sequence goes on along the minus strand of JADGPN010000031.1, from coordinate 21,536 downwards.
GATGGCGCAGCAGCTGATCGATTCGCTGTCGAGCGATTTCGACCCCACCAAGTACCGCGACGAGTATCGCGACCGCGTCCTCGACCTGATCGAGCGCAAGGCCGCGGGCGAGGAGATCGCCGTCCAGCCGACGGCCGACGAGCCGGAGCCGGCGCCCGACCTGATGGCGGCGCTCGAAGCCAGCCTGGCCGCCGTTCACAGCGGCGATGAGGACGAGTCGGCGCCGCCCAAGCCGCGCAAGCGGTCGACGTCGGCGTCCGCGTCCAAGGACGGGGCGGCCAAGAACGGTTCGGGCCGCCGCAAGGCGGTGGGCGACGGCAAGAACGCCAAGCCGAGCGCGGCCAAGGTGAAGAAGTAGCGCCTCCCGGCCATGGATCGCCGGTGGCGCGCTCGCAGGCCGCCTCGAGGCGGCGGGTCAGCGATAGCGCAGTCCGGTAATCGCGATCAGCGCGCAGCCAGTCAGCCCGCAGGAGGAGAACTGTCCCGCGTAGGCGCCGTAGAGGGCGTACGTCGTGCTCCGGTCCCGCACCTGACCGCGCAGAGCGTGGGGGGCGGTCGCCGTCGCCGTGACGGTCCCGCTCGGCGTCACACGCTCGAACGCGTCGCCGGCCGGCAGGATCGAGGAGCCGTCGAACTGCCCGTAGTAGAGACTCCCGGACGCGAACGAGGGGAAGTCGAGGAAGCCGGGGTTGCGGGCGTCGCCGGCCTCGGCGTCGGCGGCGATGCTGGTAGCCGCGGCCCGGGGTGATACGGGCAGGGTGTCGAGGTAGATCGTCGAGCTGATCTCACCCCCGCCGAGCGTCTGCCACGAGAAGGCGAGCTGGACCTGGTCGAGGTCGAGCGAGACCGGCCCCGGTCCTCCGCTCGAGCCGCCGGGAAGCGCTACGGCGGCGATCCGTCCCCGGCGGGGCGCTGTCAGCGGCTGGGCGAAGAGCTCCGGAGCACCGGATCCGCGGGTCCTCACATACGCGATCTCGTCGTGCCAGATGGTCGGCAGGTAGAACGAGCCCGAGCCCACGATGCCGCCGATTCGGCCCTCGCGCCGGGTGGTGAAGTCGTAGCGGTAGAGGACGCATCCGGACGGGAGGGTGGTGGGTGTGCCCGCGCCCAGGACCCAGACCGCTCGCTCCCGCGAGCAGCGCGAGTACACCGCGACCACGCGGCCGCGCGCGTCCGGTCCGAGATCCACGTCGAAGGGCACCCTGCGCGGCGCGATCGGGAGCACCTCGCTGCGCCCCCGGTAATGGTCCATCAGCCGGTAGGCGCCGCCGGCCGCGTCCCAGTGGCTCCACACCACGAGGCCCGCGTAGGCCGAGATCTTGGAGGTGAACGGCTCCACGGCGATCGTCTGCGAGGACTGCGCCGAGGCTGAACGCGGCGCGACGGCGGCGGCGGCGGCGGCGAGCGCCAGGGCGGCAGCGCCGAGGACCGCGGCGAGGCTGGGGCGGCGGAACATCGCGGGCGATTGTGGCAAGGCCGCCGGGAGAGAGGTATGGCTACGGTGCGTGACCGGACTCGGCGGGGCTCTGCCGGCCCTGATCGATGGCCGCTCCCATCACGATCCCGGTCACCACCATCAGGCCCAGCACGGCCAGGTAGGAGACCAGCGCCAGGGCCACCCCGACGAGCCCGTAGCGGTGTGTGTAGCTGGCGATCTGGTCGGGCACGAACACGGCCGCCCAGATACCGGCGGCCGCGAACAGGAGCGCGGTGATCAGCCCGGCGGGCAGCAGGCGGCGCCAATCGGCGCGGCGCCCCAGCAGGATCGACGGCGTCCAGGTCCAGAACGCGGTCCCGATCACGACGTTGCCCAGCACCGAGAAGTGCCGGCCGGCGGCGGACGAACAGCGCCAGGCAGCGGCGCAGGTAGTCGACCCACCGCGCGACCAGCGGCCGTTCTGCCTGGCGGCCCACCGTCTCGGCGGTCCGCCGGCGCAGCCCGTCCATGCAGTCCTTTGAGGGCGCCCTCGGTCGCATGCCGGCGCCCGGGATACTCTCAGCTTGGCCGTCGACGGTGCGGCCGCGGCGTGAGCGGCCAGCGCCACCCGCGATGGGGCGCCCCGTGCGGCCGTTGCGTGCCCTGGCCGCGCCCGGGCTCCACCCGGTGGACCGGGCGACAGGGGGCGATGCTCTCTCGCCGTCGCCGGAACACCTCAGCTCTTCTCACACCCGCTCGCCGCCATCGCGGATACAGGTTCGCTCACGCGGGCGGTCGCTGCCACCGTAGTTTCCCGACGCCCCCAGGCGTGGTTTCACTGGCCGGATGGCCCACTCTCCCGCACGAGGCGGGGCCCGATCGCGGGCGCCGGGCTGCCTCCCGCTGATACGATTTGCGTCCGCCTCGCGCAGTGTTCCCCGTCCCCGAGCACTTCTTCTATGCACCGTCTCGCTCCACCCGGGGCCACTGGCCTCTACGACCCCAACAACGAGCACGATGCCTGTGGCATCGCGCTGGTGGCGAAGCTGTGGGGCGAGGCGAGCCACGCGGTGGTCGAGAAGGCGCTCGATGCGCTCGGGAACCTCGAGCATCGAGGAGCCGAGGGGGCTGACCCCAACACCGGCGACGGCGCCGGCATCCTGATCCAGATCCCCGACGCGTTCATCCGGGCGGTCGCCGGGGTCGGGCTGCCCCCGCCCGGACGCTACGGCGTCGGCGTCTGCTACCTGCCAACCGATCCCGAGCGTCGCGCCGAGCTCGAGCAGCTGGTCGAGGAGACGGTGACCTCCGAGGGCCAGCAGGTGATCCGGTGGCGCGACGTCCCTGTGGACGAGCGCTACGTCGGCGACACCGCCCGCCTGTCGGCGCCGGTGATCCGGCAGGTGCTGGTCGGAGCGTCGGACGACATCACCGGCCAGGACGCATTCGAGCGCAAGCTGTACGTGATCCGGCGCGTGATCGAGAGCGAGGGTGGCCGCGAGATCGCGCTGCCGAGCTTCTCCTCGCGCGCGCTGGTCTACAAGGGGATGCTGACCGCACCGCAGCTCCCGCGCTACTTCACCGACCTGCGCGACCCGCGCGTGGCGACCCGACTGGCGCTCGTGCACTCGCGCTTCTCCACCAACACCTTCCCGAGCTGGGAGCTGGCCCACCCGTTCCGGATGATCGCCCACAACGGCGAGGTCAACACCCTGCGCGGGAACGTGAACTGGATGCGGGCGCGCGAGTCACAGCTGGCCTCTGAGCTGTTCGGCGATGACCTGCACAAGGTGATCCCGGTGGTCCGCGACGGTGGCTCGGACTCGGCCACGTTCGACAACGTGCTCGAGCTGCTGGTCCTCGGCGGCCGCACGATCCCGCACGCGGTGATGATGATGGTGCCCGAGGCCTACCGGACGCGAACCGATCTCGACCCCGACGTACAGGGCTTCTACGACTTCCACTCCTGCCTGATCGAGCCCTGGGACGGACCGGCGGCGGTGGTGTTCACCGACGGCCGCCTGGCCGGCGCCGTGCTCGACCGCAACGGCCTCCGGCCGGGACGATGGGTGCAGGACACCGAGGGCTACGTGGTGCTGGCCTCCGAGACCGGGGTGATGACGGTCGCTCCCGAGCACATCCAGCGCAAGGGCCGGCTTGCCCCCGGCAAGGTGTTCCTCGTCGACCTCGAGGAGGGCCGGATCGTCGAGGACGAAGAGGTCAAGCGTCGCGTCGCGCGCCGGAAGCCCTACGGCGAGTGGTACGAGCGCTCGGTGGTGCACATCGACGATCTGCCCGAGCGCCAGCCGCTGAAGCCGCGTATCGAGCCGCTGCGCTCCAGGCAGCTCGCCTTCGGCTACTCGCAGGAGGATCTGCGCATGATCATCGCCCCGATGGCCGGCAAGGGCGAGGAGCCGGTCGCCAGCATGGGCAACGACGCGGCTCTGGCCGTGCTCTCTGATCGCCAGCCGCCCCTGTTCTCCTACTTCAAGCAGCTGTTTGCGCAGGTCACCAACCCGCCCATCGACCCGATCCGCGAGTCGGTCGTGATGAGCCTCCAGGCCGGCGTCGGCGCCGAGCACAACCTGCTCGCCGAGTCTCCGGACCAGGCCCATCAGCTCGTCATGGACCAGCCGATCCTGCGCAACCACGAGCTCGAGAAGCTGCGTCAGGTCTCGCACGACGTGTTCGATGCCGCCACGATCGACATCACCTGGCCGATCGAGCAGGGCCCGGACGGCATGGCTGCGCGCCTGGATATCGTCTGCGAGGAGGCGGCCAACCACGTCGATCACGGCGCCAACATCCTGATCCTGTCCGACCGCAACCTCGGTCCCGAGCGGGTGGCGATGCCGTCGCTGCTGGCCGTGGCCGCAGTTCACCACCATCTCGTCCGACGCGGGACCCGCCTGCGCACGGGCCTGGTGATCGAGTCCGGCGAGCCGCGGGACATCCATCACATGGCGACCCTGATCGGCTACGGCGCGGCCGCGATCAATCCGTATCTGATGTTCGAGTCCCTCGACGAGCTGGCCGACCGCTCCCTGCTCCCGGTGGATCTCGATCGCGAGGAGGCGGAGAAGCGGATCGTCAAGGCGATCGGGAAGGGGCTACTAAAGACGATCTCCAAGATGGGGATCTCCACGATCCAGTCCTACTGCGGCGCCCAGATCTTCGAGGCCGTCGGCTTGGAGCCGGAGCTGATCGCGCGCCACTTCACCGGCACCGCCTCCCGCATCGGCGGAATTGGAATGGACGTGCTCTCGACCGAGGCCATGGAACGCCACTTCCGCGCCTATCCGCGCGTCGACCGTGAGGTGCTCCCGGTGGGCGGCGTCCTGCAGTGGCGCCGCGACGGGGAGACCCATATCTGGAACCCGGACACGATCGCCAAGCTTCAGCACTCGGTGCGCGGCCAGAACGGCGATTCCGCCACCACGTACGCGGAGTTCGCGCGCATGGTCAACGAGGACTCGGTGCGCAAGGCGGCACTGCGCGGGCTGATGAAGCTGCGCATCGCGAGGGAGCCGGTGCCGCTGGACCAGGTCGAGCCGGCAACGGAGATCGTCAAGCGCTTCACCACCGGCGCGATGAGCCTCGGCGCCCTGTCACGCGAGTCCCACGAGACCCTGGCGATCGCCATGAACCGCCTTGGCGCCAAGTCCAACACCGGCGAGGGCGGCGAGGACCCCAGCCGGTACATCCCCGATGACAACGGCGATCTCCGGCGCTCGGCGATCAAGCAAGTCGCCTCCGGCCGCTTCGGCGTCACGATCCACTACCTGGTCAACGCCGACCAGCTCCAGATCAAGATGGCCCAGGGCGCGAAGCCCGGCGAGGGCGGGCAGCTGCCCGGACACAAGGTCGACGAGTACATCGCCAAGATCCGCAGCTCCACGCCGGGCGTGGGCCTGATCTCGCCGCCCCCGCACCACGACATCTACTCGATCGAGGACCTCAAGCAGCTGATCTACGACCTCCGCTGCGCCAACCCGACCGCTTCGGTCTCGGTCAAGCTGGTCTCCGAGGTCGGGGTGGGCACGGTCGCCTCCGGGGTGGCCAAGGCCAACGCCGACCACGTCACGATCTCCGGCCACGACGGCGGCACCGGCGCCTCGCCGCAGTCCTCGGTCCAGGCGGCCGGCGTGCCCTGGGAGATCGGGCTGGCCGAGACCCAGCAGACACTGTTGCTCAACGATCTGCGCTCGCGGATCACGGTCGAGGTCGACGGGCAGATGAAGACCGGGCGCGACGTGGTGATCGGGGCGCTGCTCGGCGCCGACGAGTTCGGGTTTTCGACCGCCCCGCTGATCGCGCTGGGCTGCATCATGATGAGGGTCTGCCACCTGAACACCTGCCCGGTCGGCGTGGCGACACAGGATCCGGAGCTGCGCAGGCGCTTCCGCGGCACCCCGGAGAACGTGGTCAACTACCTCATGTTCATCGCCGAGGAAGTCCGCGAGATCATGGCCTCGCTGGGCGTGCGCCGCTTCCACCACATGATCGGCCGCGCCGATCTGCTCGAGATGGACGAGGCGATCGACCACTGGAAGGCGCGCGGGGTGGACCTGACGATGATCCTCAGCACGCCCGACGTGCCGGCCAGCGCGCCGCGTCACCGCAGCCGCCCCCAGGTCCCGGTCCTCGACGACGCGCTCGACTGGGAGCTGGTCCGCAAGTGCGCGCCCGCGCTCGAGCGGGGCGAGCCCGTCCAGCTCGGACCCGTGCCGGTCCGCAACGTCAACCGCGCCGTCGGCGGGATCCTCTCCGGCGAGATCGCCCGGCGCCGCGGTGTCGCCGGACTGCCGGAGAACGCGATCGAGATCTCCTTCTCCGGCTCGGCCGGGCAGAGCTTCGGCGCCTGGTTGGCCCCCGGGGTGACGCTGCTGCTGCGCGGCGAAACCAACGACTACGCCGGCAAGGGACTTTCGGGCGGGATCGTCACCGTCCGGCCGCCCGAGTCGGCTCTGTTCCGCGCCGAGGAGAACATGATCGTCGGAAACACGGTGCTCTACGGCGCCACCGCCGGCCGAGCGTTCTTCCGCGGGCTGGCCGGCGAGCGGTTCGCGGTGCGCAACTCGGGCGCGCATGCGGTCGTGGAGGGCGTGGGCGACCATGGCTGCGAGTACATGACCGGTGGCCGCGTGGTCGTGCTGGGGCCGACCGGGCGCAACTTCGCGGCCGGGATGAGCGGCGGGGTTGCCTACGTGTACGACGTCGACCGCCGCTTCGCCAGACGCTGCAACACCGAGCTGGTCGACCCCGAAGCGCTCACCGACGAGGATGCCTCGGAGCTGCGGTCGCTGATCAAGGAGCATGCGCAGCGCACCGGGTCGATCGTGGCCCGCAACGTGCTCGCGTCCTGGGATGTTGCTCGCCAACGGTTCGTGAAGGTGATGCCGCGCGACTACAAGCGCGCGCTCGCCGAGGCCGCGCAGCGCGGCGCCGCGGTCGAAGCCTGAGGCGCGCTCAGCCGCTCTCGCGCCGGCTGCGGTCGCCGGCGAGCCGGATCAGCACCCCGACCCAGGTCCGGAACGGCCGCCAGCTCTCCGCCAGCTCGGTCAGCCCTTCAAGCGTCAGGGGCGAGTCGAGGCCGTAGAGGCGCGTCGCGTGCGCCAGCAGCTTCGGCTCAGCGACCTGGAGCATGGCGTCGGCGAAGCCGCTGGCGCGGAGCACCACCAGGCCGGCATAGAACGGGCCGAGGCCCTTGAGCTGCTGGATCTCCTCGTAGGCGCGCTCGGGACCGATGGCCTGCAGGTGCGCCACGTCGAGCCGGCCGGCGATCGCGGCCTCGGCGACGCCGCCCAGGCGGCCGACCTTCTCGGGCGTGAGGCCTGGCGTGTCCGGCGCCAGCTCGAGCAGCCGCTCCGGCTGCGGGAACGCGTGCAGCGTCCGGCCGTCGAGCTCGAACGTCGCACCCAGCCGCTCGCCGATCGCGTCGCGCACGCCGGCGGCCTGCGCTCCGGGGCGGCGGGCCGAGATGATCGACCAGGCGGCCCCCTCGTAGGCCGAGTGGAACAGCACCGGCCGCTGCCCCGGATGCCGGCGCTGGAGCCCGCCGATCGCCGGATCCCGATCGCCCACCCGCACGTACTCCTCTCCGTCGTGATCCAGCGACACCACGCGGGCCGCCTGCGCGGCGGCCACCTCCGGGTCGGCGCCGCCGGTCGTCTCGATCAGTAGCTCCACCGGGCCGTGCGCGTTCGGTTGGCGCAGAACGGCTCCGGCGTAGCCGGAGCCGCCGTCGACGGCAAACGCGAGTCGCATCGCTCCGTCGAAGGCCTGCATCCGCCCCTCCGTCGGGCCGAAGCCGAACTCGGCCGCGGCCGTGAGCGAGAACGGCCCACTGGGCCGGATCGTGAACGAGTCGGACATCGGTGTGGGGCCTCGCCGTTACCGGCTCGTGAGCAGCACGTTCGTGAGCCCCTCGATGGTGCCGATCCCGTAGCCCATCGACGGGTCCGCGTCGGTCATCACGGCCATCGCGAAGGAGTGGTCGGGCCGCTCGAGCCGCGCGATCTGGTGCACGAGCTGGCCGAGCGCGGTACCGCGCCAGCCGCCCTTGAAGAAGACCGCGTAGCGGTGCCCGCGGGCGACGGCGGGGATGCCCCAGCTCTCGTACCCGACGATCGTGGAGAGGAGGCTGCGGGCGTAGCCGACGAACTCGCGCGGGATCAGCGAGTCCATCTCGAAGAAGAACCTGGCCTGGTCGGCGGCGCTGATCTGAGCGTTGGCCCAGATGCCGACGATGGAGAAATCGGTCATGCCCGCGGCATGGGCGAGGGCGTACAGGCGGCCGTCGCCAACGATTGACCAGGTGGTGGTCGCCGTCGAGTTGTCGGACTGGTTGATCATCGGGTACAGGAACGAGTTGGAGTAGCCGTCGATGGAGTGCTGTCCCTGCGCGTGGAGCTTGCGCAGGTAGGCGACCAGCAGCATCGCCTTCACGACGCTGGCCGAGACGAACGTCCAATGCTCGTGCACGCCGGACACGCGGCCCTCGCTGTCGACGACCGCGAACGCAGTGCGCCCGGCCCGGCCGGCGAAGTAGGACGCTGCGGCTGAGATCGCTCTCGGCGACGGGAATCCGAACGGCAGCGAGCCGCTCCCCGAGTACCCGCGGCCGCGGCAGCCCGGCGGATCGCCGGCATCGAGCAGGGCGCCGTCGCCGCGGGCCCGGAAGCAAGCCCGGAAGCGGAAGTGCCCGGCCGGCAGCGTCACCGTCTGGCTGATCACGGTCGCGCCGGGGCTAGCCTGGCGAGAGCTCGTCGCGCCCTGGCCCGAGAAGCGCCCGTGGAAGCCCTCGGCGAACGACCAGGCGACCCGCGCGCCTCCCCAGCGCAGGTCACGGGGGTGATAGACGACGACCGTCACCCGCGCGCGTCCCAGCGGGAGCGCCCGGACCGTGGTCTTGACGCTGCCCGCCACGCCGACTTGGGTCACGGCGTGGATCGCGGTGCCGGCCAGCGTCACCCGGTAGCGCGTGTTCCGGTCCGGAGTCACCCGGAACGAGAACGACCCGTCGGCCGCGGCCAGCCGCGATCCGATCTGCGTGGCCACGGGATACGGATAGGCGCTGCGGAACAGGAGCACGAGCTGCCGCCCAAGTGGATCGATGATCCGGCCTGTGAGCTCGGTGGCGCGCCCCTCCTGCACCTGCCGGGGCGACGCGACCAGCCGCACGTTCGGCCCGCCGGCGGACTGTGGCGCCGTGGCGGCGGCCGCGCCCTCGGCAACCACGCCCGCGACCAGACAGATCGCGATGCACGCACCCTGGAGCCGCCCCATCGCACCCATGCGCGCGTACTCTAGGCCGCCGGCGGGACGGATGCCCGCGCCGGCGGCCGATCGACCGGACTCCGGTGCTCGAACCGGGCCTGTGATGTACCCTTCGCGGGCCGTCCTCGCTGTCCTCCGCAGCCGCTATGAGCCTCTCGCACCGCAATCCGCTGGCCCTACCCGCAGATGGGTGAGCTGGGCGCATTCCTGAAGATCCACCGGGTCGGCTTCGACAAGCGCGACCCCAAGCAGCGCGTGGGCGACTACAAGCAGTACTTCTCGCTGCAGCCCGATGAGGAGCTGCGCAAGCAGGGCGCTCGGTGCATGGACTGCGGGGTCCCGTTCTGCCACGAGGGCTGTCCGCTCGGGAACCTGATCCCCGACTGGAATGATCTCGTGTACCGCGACAAGTGGCGGGAGGCGATTGACCAGCTCCATACGACCAACAACTTCCCCGAGTTCACCGGCCGGGTCTGCCCGGCCCCGTGCGAGTCGGCCTGCGTGCTGGCGATCAACGACGACGCCGTGACGATCGAGCAGATCGAGCTGGCGATCGTCGAGCGTGCGTTCGACGAAGGCTGGGTCGTGCCTGAGGTGCCCGACCGCCGCACGGGCAAGACGGTTGCGGTGATCGGAGCCGGGCCGGCGGGCCTCGCCGTGGCCGCCGAGCTCAATCGTTGCGGGCACAACGTGACCGTGTACGAGCGCGACGAGGCGCCCGGCGGGTTGATGCGCTTCGGCGTCCCCGACGCGAAGCTGGAGAAGTCGATCATCGACCGCCGTGTCGCGATCCTCGAGCAGGAGGGGATCGAGTTCGTCTACGACGCCGAGGTGGGGGTCGAGGTGCCGACCGAGCGCCTCACGGCCGAGCATGACGCGCTGGTGATCACAATCGGCTCACGCGTCTCACGTGACATCGACGCTCCCGGCCGCGAGCTGGCGGGGATCCACATGGCCATGGACTACCTCTACCAGCGCAACCGCTGGGTTGCCGCGCAGGAGGGACGGCGCTCCCGGGCGCCGGAGCCCGGCACCGCGATCAGCGCTGACGGCAAACGGGTGATCGTGATTGGTGGCGGCGATACGGGGATGGACTGCATCTCCAACTCCAATCGCGAGGGAGCCCTCGACGTGCGGATGCTCGACGTCTACGAGGCCCTCACGGGAGGCGAGGATCCTCGGCACCCGTGGCCGCTGCCGCCCAAGCGCACGCCGACCACGTACGCGCTCGACGAGGGCGGCGACCGCCGCTGGGGCACCGAGGTGACGGGCTTCGGCGGCAAGGACGGCGCGGTCAGCCACGTCTACGCCCGCCAGGTCACCGGGACCTCATCGCGCGATCTGACGCCGGTGCCGGGGAGCGAGTTTGTGCTCGAGGCGGACCTGGTGCTGATCGCGATCGGCTTCGAGCATCCCGAGCACGAAGGACTCGTCTCGCAGCTCGGGCTGGAGCTCGACCGGAGGGGGAACATCCGCACCCAGCAGACCTATCGCACGTCCACCGGTGGGGTCTACGCCTGCGGTGACGCTCGGATCGGGCAGTCGCTGATCGTCACCGCGATCGCCGAGGGACGCAAGTGCGCGCGGATCGTCAACAAGGATCTCGGCGGCAGCCCGATGGACGCCGATCGCGAGATGCTGGCCGTCGGCGCCTGGAGCGGCGAGGCCGATCGGACGCTCCGGCATGAGGCCGAGGCGGCGGGAACCGTGAGGCCCGGCGAGGAGTTCTTCAGCGGACCGGGGACACGCGGCACGGACGCGCGATAGTCTTGAATAAGACGCAGCGCGCTCCGTCGACTATTTCCCCACGAGAGCGGTCGGACTGCTAGCTTCTATGTGCCGTACGCTTCTCGTGTTGAGGGCATGAACGAGAAGAGGATCTTTAGGTTTGCGTACAACTTGGGACGGGGAAACTCGCCCGTGTCGGTCAGGGAACTGCGCCCCCACTTCCCTGACTCTCCGGGGGGCCTGGATGGATCCGGGCCCCCCGGGCCTATTTGACGAGGGCCGAAAGAGCACCTGAAGCCCGTCCGGCGTGAACGCGAGCGCGTCGGTCCGGTTCACGGTCCGAGTATGCGAACTTGTGTCGATGGCGGCGCCCGTCACCCCCAACCTCGGCCTCACCGCGAGCACGGGTCCGCTCTATCTCCACCATCAGGCATCGGTCGGCAGCACGATCACCGGCTTCCTGGACTCGGCCGGCCAGTTCTTCTCGCATCTGGCCAACCTGAGCTGGACCTCGCTGCTGATCGGGCTGGCGCTCTACACCGTCTACCTGACGCTCCGCTCGCGCGCCATCTACAACGCGGTCCAGATCGCCTATCCGCACGAGCGCGTTCGCTGGCGGGACATCTGGGGCGCGTACATGGCCGGGTGCGCGGTCAACAACGTCTTTCCCCTTGGGGGCGGCAACATCGTGCAGCTGTTCCTGGTCCGGGTCTCGATTCCGTCCGGGAGCTACCCGACGATCGCGGCCGCGCTCTCCACCGGTGTCGTGTTCGACTGGGGGATGGGGGTGCTGATCATGTGCTTCGCCTTCACTCAGGGGGTGTTCCCGAAGCCGCCCGACTTCTCGAAGCTGCCGGCCTTCGACATCAGCTTCTTCGCCTCCCACCCCCGGTTCGCCCTGTTCGCGCTGACCCTGCTGGCGATCGGCTTCCTGATCGCCTTCGCGCTGCTCTCGGCGCGGGTGCGGGCCTTCTGGCAACGCGTCCGCCAGGGGCTCACGGTCTTGCGTGACCGCCGGGTCTGGGTCCGGAAGATGGCCACCTGGCAGCTGGCCAGCTGGGTGGCGCGCTTCGCCGCCTACTGGGCGCTCCTCGACGCCTTCCACATCGGCGGCTCCGTCTCGAACGCGCTGCTGGTCCTGGGCGTACAGGTGGTCGCCTCGGTGTTCCCGTTCACGCCGGGCGGCGCGGGTGTCCAGCAGGCCCTCCTGGTCTCGATCTTCTCGCACAGCGCGAGCGCGGCGACGGTGGCCGCGTTCTCCGTCGGCCAGCAGATCGCCACGGCGGTGCTCAGCTCCGCCCTCGGTTTCGCCGCGCTGGTTGTGATCTTCCGCTTCAAGAGCTTCAGCGAGGTGATCGAGCGCGGCCGGGAGCACCGGCGCAACGAGGCCGCGGCCGGGCAGGGTCAGGACGAACCCCGAGCCGACGTCGCGGTCCTGCGCTGAAGGGATACTGACCGCCCAGGCATCATCCGATCCGGAGGATGCGGGGTCCGAGCCGGCAGCCGATGCTGGGGACAGAGCCTGTCCCCCCGCACTGGAGGCAATCCGTGCCCTTGAGCCGCGCCCCAGTCCCCACGCCGGCCGTCCATCCGCCCGGCGCGAACGGCGCCGGGCCGGCCCGGCCCGCGGGGCCACGGCAGCCGGGGCTCGTGCTGGCCGCCCTGATCCTGGTCGCGGCGGTGGCGAACCTGAATCTGATGGTCGCCAACGTGGCGCTGCCCGACATCGGCCGAGCGTTCAACGCCAGCCAGCTGGCGCTCGACCTGGTGGCCGTCGGGTATTCGCTGGGACTGGCTGCGTCGGTGCTCTATCTGGGGGCGCTCGGGGATCGCTATGGACGCAAGCTGATGCTGATCCTCGGCACTGCGCTGGCGGTTCCCGCCTCGCTCCTGGCTTCGCTGGCGCCGTCGATCGGGTTCCTGTTCTGCGCCCGGGTGTTCGGCGGGGTTGCCGCGGGGATGGCCTATCCCACCACCCTCGCGCTGATCACCGCGCTCTGGTCCGGGCCCGCGCGGACGAGGTCGATTGCGCTGTGGTCGGGTGTGGGGGGCGCAATCTCCGCGCTCGGACCCTTGCTGTCAGGGCTGCTGCTGGCGCATTTCCACTGGGGCTCGGTGTTCCTGCTCACGCTCCCGCTGGCGCTGCTGGCGCTGTTCATGGCCTGGCGCTTCGTCCCCGCGCACGTCAACGAGGCCACCGACCCGGTGGACAACCTCGGCGGGATCCTGTCGATCGTGCTGGTCGCGTCGATCGTGCTGGCGATCAACTTCGCTCCGGTGCCGCACCGGGGCACGCTGGCGATCGGCCTCGGAGTCGTGGGCGTGGCCGGCCTGGTGGGCTTCGTCATCCGGCAGCGCCGGGCTCGGTCCCCGCTCTATGACCTCGACGTCGCCGGCCGGCGGATCTTCTGGGTGGCCGCCTGCGCGGGCGTGATCGTGTTCGGCTCGCTGATGGCCGCGATGTTCGTGGGCCAGCAGTTCCTGCAGAACGTGCTCGGCTATTCCACGCTCAAGTCCGGCGCGGCGATCGTCCCGGCGGCGCTGACCATGATCCTGATCGCGCCGCGCTCGGCGAAGCTGGTCGACACGCGGGGTGCGCGCTTCGGCCTACTGGTCGGCTACTTCTTCTGCTTGCTCGGGTTCCTGGCCATGCTCCTGCTGTGGAAGGAGAATGTCTCCTACTGGAGCGTGGCGCTCGCCTACGCCCTGATCGGCGCGGGGGTGGGATTCGCGGGCACGCCGGCATCCCATTCGCTCACCGGCTCGGTCCCGGTCAAACGTGCCGGGATGGCGTCGGGCACCGCCGACCTGCAGCGAGATCTCGGTGGCGCGATCATGCAGTCGATCCTCGGGGCGCTGCTGACGGCCGGGTACGCTGCGGCGATCGCCGCCACGGTCTCGCCGAACCGGGCACAGGTCACGACCACCGTCCAGAACGAGTTGACCAAGTCGTTCTCGAGTGCGGAGGCGGTCGCCCAGCAATACCCCCGCTACGCGGGGCAGATCACGGCGGCGGCCAAGACGTCGTTCCTCCAGGGGGCCAACTGGGCCTACGCCGCCGGCGCCATCGCGATCGTGATCGGAGCCGCGCTGGTCTTCTTCGTGTTCCCCGACCGCGAGGGCGAACGCCGACTGTTGCGCCAGTATCACGCCGAGGACTCGTCGGCCACGCCGGCCGACGCCGCCACCTGAGCTCGGGCCGCCTCAGCGGGCGGGCTCGGTCCGGCTCACGAGCTGGGCGGCCCGCATCCGCAGCAACTCGATCAGCTCGGCGCCGCGATGGAAGGGATCGGCGATCGGACGGCCGCCGTCAAGTGGCAGAGCGGCACGCAGGCGCCCGTCGATCTCCGCCACCAGGGCGGTGCCGGACGGGGCCAGGCTCGAGTCGAGCTCCGCCAGGGCGCGGAGGTGATCGCGGTCGGCCGCCACCGCATAGCGGAGCGTGAGCTTCGTCACCGGCGTATCCCCTCCCGGTGCAGCCGCGCGGGGGTGCTGAGCGGATCGGAGCAGGTCGCCCCGCTTCGACCGCACCGCGAGATTCGTGATCTGGCTGGGCATCATCGTGCCTCCTTTGTTCATAACTAGCTAAATACTATAGGCGGTGACGTAACCGGTCAAGTAGGATGGGTGGTGATGAGGAAGAAGACCGCAGCTCCCGGCCGACTCGAGCTCGTGCGCGAGTTCGTCAACACCTACGACGTGGAGGACGACGTAGAAGGGCTGGCCAGCGCCACGGCGCTCGGCGCGTGGCTGCACGAACACGGGCTGGCCTCCGCAGGGGTTCGCGCATCACGCGCCGACCTGACCCGCGCGATTGAGCTGCGCGAGGCGCTCCGCTCCATCCTGCTGGCTCACAACGGAACTCCGGCGGCCGCCCCGGCCGCTGCGGTGCTCGACGCCTCGGCGATCCGTGCCCGGTTGCAGCTGCGGTTCGACGAGCAGGGCCACTCGTGGCTCGAGCCGGCGGCGGGCGGGATCCACGGGGCCCTCGGTCAGCTGCTGGTGATCGTCCACACCGCGATCGCCGACGGCACCTGGGAGCGGCTCAAGGCCTGCCGTGAGCACGCCTGCGAGTTCGCCTTCTACGACCACACCAAGAACCGTTCCGGGACCTGGTGCAACATGGAGGTGTGCGGCAACCGCGCCAAGGCACGCGCGTATCGTCAGCGCCGGGACTTGACAAAGCCGGCCGAGGCCAAGGCGTGAGACGATGCGGGCAGCCGCTGACTGGCCGGCCGCCTCACCTCAGCAACCGACCGCAGGATCCGCCGAGATGCCGACTTTCTGCCGCCACAACCGCCTAGTCCAGAACTGCCCGATCTGCTCGAAGGAGCAGTCGGTCGAGCTGCGCGCCGTCCTGTCCTCGAGTGCCCCGCGCACCGGCGCCCCGCACAAGCCGGCGGCCAAGCGGTCGGGGCGCTCCTCCGGCGTACGCGTCAGCCGGCTGGCTCGCGGCGCGGAGGACGGGTACCACTCACGCCTGGTCCAGGGGCTCAGGTCGAGCGCCGACGCCGAGCGGCTCGCCGAAGAGCTGGCCTTCGCCGCCGCGCGCCTGGCCAGGCTGCGCGAGGATCCGCCCGGACCGTACGCCGAGGTTGCCGCCGACGGGGATGTCGAGGAGCGCACGTGGCTCGCGTTCCTGATCGCGTATCTCGGCCCTCTGGAAGCTGAGGATCCGTTCGCAGGCGTACGCGCAGCCCGCACCTCGTGGGCCTCCGGGGAGTTGCCGGCGCTCGGTGGTGCCCAGCCCGGTCCTCGGAGCTCCTACGATGCGGCGCACGGGGCCCGCACGTTCGCGGCCTACCGTTCATGGGCGGCGCGCTCCGGCTCCCAGGCGGCCGCGTTCACCGGAGAGGCGGCGTGGACTCCCGAGCGCCGGTTCGACCGCGTCTACGAGCGACTGGGGCTACCGGGGCTGACCCGCGGCTCGCGCTATGACCTGCTGGTCACGCTGGGTCGGCTGGGCGTCTACGAGCTCCAGGGTGGAACGCTTCAGCTCGGAGGCGAGAACGAGACCACGATCGCGGCCAAGCGGGCGCTGGGGATCGGCGATCCGCTGCTGCTGGAGCGTCGCGCCGCGGAGCTCGCCGAGGCCTGCGGACTTCCGCTCGAGGCACTCGATCTGGGCCTGCGCAACTGGGGTACCGGCCGCCGCGCGACGAGCGGTCTCGGCCCCGGCGCCGAGCCGGATCCGTCGGTCCTCGAGTCGGCCCTCGCGGCGCTCGGCCTCGGCGACTGAGCCGCTGGAAGCCGTCCGCGGGGGCCTGCACCGGCTGGGACTGCGGTGTCGTCCGACCGACGGCCTACCTTCTGGCCGTCCGCAACCATCGAGCCGGAGCTCCAATGTCTCTCTGCTTCATCGAACCGCAGAACGCAATCCGGGTGATCGCCGACTCGGTTGGCCGAGAGGCGCGCCGCCAGATCCTGGGCGAGGTGGTTCGCGCCTGGGTCGATGAGATCCCCGAGTCCGAGCTCGAGTCCCACTACGCCAAGGCGGTGGCGGATCTGGACGAGCACGACCTGTCGCTGCTCGCCGCGTGGCACGCATCGCTCGAGGTCGGGCATCCCGTTCCGAACAAGGAATTCCTCGTCAATGTGTTCCCGTCGCTCGGCGAGAACCGGCGTGAAGCGCTCAAGATCGCTGCCGGCTTTCGCGGCGAGGAGGCGTTCGAGGCCGGTGTGGGCGAGGAGCAGGCCTTCGACACGGTCCTGCCGTGGCTCTCGGAGCAGCGCTGCGTGCAGCTGGCCAGCGAATGCCTCGAGCTGTACTGCTGGGACCGCCTCGGCGTCGACAACTAGGGTTCCCCTGCGGGGAGCGCCGCCCGGCGCGGCTGACCGGAGCGCCGCCCGGCTGACCGGAGCGCCGCCCGGCGCGGCTGACCTTACTCGGCCAGGGCCGCCTCGATCTCTGCGACCGCCTGCTCGGTCGAGCGGAACCACACCGGCGTGATGCCCAACTCCCGGGCCGCGTCGCAATTGATTTCGATGTCGTCGATCAGCAGCGCGGCCTCGGCCGGCACGCCCAGGCGCTCGAGGGTCAGCCGGTAGATCTCGGGCTCCGGCTTGCGTATGCCCACGACGGCCGAGTCGACCACGACCTCGAAGATCTCGTCCACCGGCAGCATCGCGCGCCACAGCGGCTCCCACTCACGCACGTTGTTGGTGCAGATCGCCATCCGGTGACCGCGCCGGCGCAGCGAGCGCAGGTACTCGATCATGCGGTCGTTCGGGTTGAGATGCTCGAAGTAGGCCTCGCCGAACCCGTGCAGGTGCACCTCACGGCCGAGCTGTTCGGTCAGCTGGGCGCCCAGGCTGTCGAGGAACTCGGCCTCCGACAGCCGCCCGGTCTCGAGCTCGTACAGCGGGTGGGCGCCGCCCCGGCCTCGGATCGCTCCCATCGCCTCACCGAGCGACTCAAGCGAGATTCCCGACGACTCCTGGAAGGCCTTGAAGGCGTCGAGCAGCGGAGAGGTGAGCACCCCGCCGAAGTCGCTGATCACTGCCTCGATCCGGCCCACGTTCAACTCCGGCGCTGGTCCGAAGCCGGCTCGAGGAGCTCGTAGGAGCCGGCCCCTTCGGCGCCCGCCATGCGCCAGCGAAACGGAATCCATGTGCGCAGCGAGGCATGGTTCCTGATCACGTTCGCGCTGGACGCCGCCTCTCCCGCGGCGCGGCGGGGGTACTCGTGCTCGTCGTCACCGATCCAGAGCTCCAGCCCGGCCTTGGCCGGCAGTCCCCCGCGGTCGTAGGTCGTCGAGAGTCTCGGCTCGTTGACCAGGGTCGGCGCGTCAGCGCCGAACAGGAAACCGGCGGCGACATCGGCATCGTGGCCGCGGGCCCGGCGCGGTCGCGCGGCGATCACAACCACCGAGCTGTCACCCTCGACCCAGGCCGCCAGCTCTCGGACCGAGGCCAGTCGCGACCAGTCCGGCTGCGAGCGGTGCCCGCGGCTGCCCCGGCCGTCCAGCTGGTAGGCCACACCTCCGAGGTTCATCGCCCCGCTCACGTGGCAGGGCTGGTCGAGCGCGATCAGCCCGGCGTCCCGGAGATCCAGCTCGACCTCGTCTCCCGCCGGCGCGAAGGCGAGCTCCAAGCCCGCGCCGCTCAGGACCCACTCTGCCACTTCGTCGGGTGCGCTCACCGTGGCGGGGATCGGCGCCTCGCTGCCACCGGGTGCGACCAGGCTCGCCAGGCCCGGCTCGCCAGTGGCCGGTACCCGGGCGGTGACCCACACGCCCGCGGTCAGATCGCCGAACGCGAACGTCCGCACGCCGGGATCAGCCGCGCTCATCGCTGCAGTCGCGGCGGGCGGATGTCGTGCGCGGTCGAGTCCACGTCACTGGGCCGCCGGGAGCGACTGGTGAACTGGACCGCGCCCACCATCAGGCGACTGTCGAGATGGCGCCCGGCGATTCCCCGCAAAAGCATCCGGGTGGGCGGGAGCAGCAGCAGGATCCCGAGCGCGTCGGTGATGAACCCGGGAATGATCAGCAGGCAGCCGCCGGCGAGCACCAGCGCGCCGTCCACGACCTCCTTCGTCGGCGCGCGATTCTCCGCCACGGCCGCCGCGAACCGTCGCCACGCTGCGCTCCCCTGCGAGCGCAGCGCCCAGATGCCGAGCGGCCAGGCCGCGATCAGGAGCAGCAGCGCGTAGAGCAGTCCGATCGCGTCGGCGACCTGGACGAAGACGAACAACTCGGCCAGCGGCCAGAGGACCAGGAGCAGCAGGAACAGGAGCAGCATTCACTTGAAGGCTACTCAGTGACCGCGCGCTGCCGGTCAGGCGAGTGCCGGCGTCGGGCCGTCAAGCCTGACGCCGGGCAGCCGATCCAGCCCGACGAGCCGGATCAGCGTGCTGATCTGGGGCTGCGCGCCGCGTAGCAGGATTGCGCGTCCGTGAGCGCGTAGGCGCCGGGCGAGCATCGCCAGGTCGAGCATCAGCGACGTGTCGGCGAACACCAGCTCGGAGAGGTCGACTACCACGTCGTCCTGGGCTCGGATCGCCCGCGTCATCGCGCGCCGGCGGCGGCCCTGAGTGCTCCGATCCTCGTCCCCGCGGCAGCGGAGCGTCGGCGGTTGTTCATCGAAATCGACGATCTTTGCAACCTACCCGAATCTGCACCTCTCTCACGAGGAACTTCGCGATCTCTAGACTGAGGGCCATGCCTTCAGTTGATGAAGTGACAGACGCGCTTCGGGACGTGATCGATCCCGAGCTCGGACTCGACTTCGTCGAGCTCGGGCTCATTTATGACGTCGAGGTCGACGGCGGCGACGTCCACGTGACGTTCACGCTCACCAGCCCAGGCTGCCCGATCGGGCCGCAGGTGACCGAGCAGATCGACGAGTTCGTGCGCGAGGTCGACGGCGTGGAGGACGTGCGCTCGACTATGACCTTCTCGCCGCCGTGGTCGCCGGAGCGGATGAGCGAGGACGCCAAGTTCGCACTCGGCTTCTGATCTGAGCGCGCCCGCTCAGCCGTGAAAGAACACCGGGCGGGTCCGATCCATCGGACCCGCCCGGTGGGATTCCGCCCGCCAGCTTGCCGCTCAGGGGGCGACGGCGACGCCGGCCGAGACTTGGGCGGTTCGGTGGGGACCAGGTGACGCCGAGGTCCCCCGTCAGAGACGAAAACCCCGCAGCAGGCCGCAGGTTGGCGACTTGTGCTCAAATTCGCGGCTCGGCCGCGAGAATCAGGTGCGCGGCTCGCCGTGGAGCTCGTGATCGAGGTCGATCGCCCGGATCTCGTGCTCGCCGGGGAGCTTGGCCAGCACGGAGGCGACGACGTGCTCGACATCGATCTCCTCGCGGCCGAGATCGTCGTATAGCGCTTTCAGCGCTGTGTGGACGATCTTCAGCTGCGCTGCCGTGAGCTCGAGGCGGTAGGCGATCTCGTCGGGCCGGATCAGGTCATCGGTCATGGGCGAGCGAGCGTAACCGGATCGGGGTGATTCGGCAACCGCGCCCGGGACCCGCTCGCGACCCGGGCACTCGAGCCTATGCTGGCAACGTGTCCCGACGCTCGGTGACGATCGCTCTGCTGGCGCTGCGGTTGCGCTGGCGGGTCTGACCGGTTCGGCGTCCGCCGCTCCGGCCCCCGTTCTGACCGGCAATCTGCTTGTCCTGTTGAACCGGAACTGGGCGAGCGCTTCGGCGCTGGTCACCGTGGGGACGATCCTGGCCAGAGCCGGCGGACAGCCCTCCGTCCGGTCGGTTCCGGAGATCGGCCTGATCACCGTGCGGCCTCCCGGGGGGGTGCCGGCGGAGGCGCTGGCCAGCGTGCTGCGGCTGCTCCCAGGCGTGGCCTCGGTGGATGCTGAGCGTCGCTACGCTACGTTCCCCGCGCGACACCGGCCGACTGGCAGGATCCCTCCGACGACCCCGGGCCGGCGACCACCGACCAGGTCGGGCACGGGACCCATGTCGCATCGCTGGCCTGCGCGGCCACCAACAACGGCATCGGGATGGCCGGGGCCGGATACAACTGCCGTCTGGTGATCGAGAAGAGCGACTTCTCGGACACAAGCATCGCGGCGGCGATCGTCGACGCCACAAATCGCGGTGCGCAGGCGATCAACATGAGCTTCGGTCCTTCGGTGCCGACCACCGCACCCGCTCCCGAGGCGGAGGTGCGCGCCCTTCAGTACGCGGCCGCCCACAAGGTCGTCCTGGTCGCGGCCGCCGCCGATTTCCCGGGCAGCGAGCAGGGCGACCCCGCGAACGTGCTCCAGCCCGCCGGGACCGGGCCCGACATCAACGCAGGGCTCGGGCTCGACGTCACCGTCGCCGACTTCACGGGCCGGCGCGCCGGCTTCGCCGGCTACGGATCGGAGATCTCGCTCGCCGCCTACGGGGCGGTCGATCCGGGCGACGACGTCGGACTGCGCGGACAGGGGCCGGCGCCCGGGATCTTCGGCGCCTTTCCGGCGGGCCCGACGGAGATGGAGGCCTTCCCGAGTCCTGCGGATGCCGGACCAGGTTCGGCGGCGACAGCCGCTACGCCTATCTCCAGGGCACGTCGATGGCGGCGCCCCAGGTGGCCGCGGTGGCGGCGATGATGCGGGTGCTCAATCCCTGGGCGTCGCTCAGGGACGTCCTGCGGCTGCTCAAGCAGAGCGCCACCCGCGGCGTAGGCTGGTCACCGGACCTGGGCTGGGGGATCCTCAACGCCGGCGCGGCGCTCGACGCGATCCGGCGCCTCGACCGGCTGTCGCCGGTCTCGCAGCTCCGCGCGCCAAGGACTACCCGCGGCCTGACGTTC
This sequence comes from Solirubrobacteraceae bacterium, assembly GCA_017882465.1. Taxonomy (GTDB): domain Bacteria; phylum Actinomycetota; class Thermoleophilia; order Solirubrobacterales; family Solirubrobacteraceae; genus Palsa-465. The sequence goes on along the minus strand of JADGPN010000031.1, from coordinate 351 downwards.
GCACTCTCCTGGTCAGGCCACGTCAGAACCGTGCGCCGCTGATCGCGTCGGGGATCAGCTACTACGACGTGTACGTGGTCGCCGCCGGCGCCCGCCCGCACCTGCTGGCCACGACCCGGGGCCACCAGCTCAGGTTCACCGGCCGCGCCGGCCATCGCTACGTCTTCTACACGGTCGCGGTCGACCGCGCGGGCAATCGCGAGACGCACCCGTTGCGTTCGGCCACCAGCGTGGACCGGAGGGTGGGGACGGACCGGGCGGCGGGGAGGTAGGGGCCGGGTGCTGGCGCCCGGGGGCGCGCGCCTGCTGAGGCTCGGGGGCGCTGAGGCTCGGAGGGTGTGGCGGGGCGGG
>JADGPN010000198.1 GCA_017882465.1 Solirubrobacteraceae bacterium | reverse complement strand
CCTGCGATTTCTGCCGTCTAGCAGGGAAACCGCTACCCAGGCCCAGACCGGAGACGCTTACGTTACGAGTGAAGTGCTCTACCAGCTGAGCTACGTCGGCGTCTGCAGGGATTTTGTGCGCCCCGTCCGGTGGGACCGAGGCTTTCTGCTGCGGGGGAGCTGCAGAGTCGCACTCATCGCGATGCAAAAGAGAGCCTACCGGCGATGCGCAGTTTGGTGTCCAAACACCCGCCAGTCTGTCCCGCCTACATTGACCGCGGCCGACCGGTGGCCGTTGGATGGCGAAGCCGGGGTGGCGCTCCCTCGCCGACTGAATGTCAGCAGGAGGCCGGCGGCGGAGTGACCTGAGACTGACCCGAATACCGACACTCGCCCGTCGCTCATCGTGAACCGGTAGGAGACGGCGACATGGATGCCGTCTATGGCCAGGACGAAAGCGTTGAACGGGGCCGCGCGGGCGATGGTGATCATCCGGGCTCTGAGCGATCGCCCGTCCCCACCGGCGGCGCGGGCCCGCTTGATTTCATCACAGCATGTCCAGGCAGCCATGGCGCGCTCCGCGGGTCGAGAGCGGCGGCCATCGAACACCCTCGGCGAATACTCCACCGGTGACGGGATCCCGCGAAGGCCTCGTACGGCTGCTGCGGTTGGGCTGCCTGGCCGGCTCCCGCCGACGCGCCGCCGGCGGATCTCGCGAGCGCGAGCGACAGCGTGCACCGGGTGGCCGCGATCAAGCCCGTCAGCCCAGCCGGCTGGCGTGACCGACCCGAGCTACGTCGGCGGGCCGGCGCGGGCGGCCTATCGGCGCCCGGCCGGCGTTCGCGCCTGCACGGAGCGGGACGAGCGCCACTCCTCGGCGAGGATCGCCCAGCGCTCGTGGTCACGCCATCGGCCTCCGATCTTGAGATATCGGGGTGAGAAGCCCTCGCGCTGGAATCCGGCCCCGCGGGCCAGCGCGATCGAGGCCGCGTTGCCAGGCTGGATGTTGGCCTCGAGCCGGTGCAGCCGGAGCTCGGTGAAGGCGCGACGGAGCACAAGCTCGAGCCCTTCGCGCATGTAGCCCTGTCCGGCGAACGGCTTTCCGACCGCGTAGCCCACGTACGCGCTCTGGAGCCGGCCGCGGGCGATCTGGGAGAGGTTGATGAAGCCCGTGATCGCCCCGTCCTCTACGCGGCAGATGAGGCACGCCTCGAAGTCCGGCCGAAGCGAGTCCGCGACGTAGGCGGCGAATCGCTCGTCGTCGGTCGGGGCCGTAGCCCAGGGCCGGTGAAAGGCGCGGCTCGCGCGCATCAGGAACACGAACTCGGGGCGGTCAGCCGCGGTTGGGGTGCGGAGCTCGACCCGCAGCGCAGTGGCATCCCCTGTGGTGAGCACCCCTTGGTCCTCGGCCTCAGGCAAGCGCTGACTCCAGCCGGTAGGCGAGCGATTCGCAGGCCAGATCCTCTGACACATTGAGCTGGAAGCGCTGCCGGGTCTCCTCGACCAGCTCGAGCGCGGTGCGCAACCGGTTCGGATCGCGGCCGCCGTCGGCCTCGAGCTCCGGTGCGCGATCGGTGTGGTGGACCAGATCCGCTGCACCCCATTCCCTGCAGGCCAGGTCGCGGTACCACAGCGAGACGATCTGCAGGGCGAGGTCCAAGGCCGCGGTCTCGACCCGGCGCCGGGCGCGACGCGTGCGGTCGGCCCACTCGGTCTCGATCCGCTTGCGCTCCTTTTTCGGGTACAGCTCGACCTCCTCGGCGGCCAGGGCCTCGAGCTCGAGCCGGGTTGCCTCCCCCTGCGCCCGCACACCGGCCAGCAGCTCGGACCATGGCTTGACGCTGGAGACCTCACCGGCGAGCGCGGCCCGGGCGAAACGCTCGGCACCGGCCCGGAGCCCGGCGCCGCGCTCGGCGGCCAGCACTTGAGCCCGCTCGGAGTCGCCCAGCGCGAGCCGCGCACAGGCGAGGGCGGTTTCAGGGCTGATGCCCAGCGCCTCGATCCGCGCGGCAACCTGTTCGATCGGCGGGGCATCGAAGCGCACGAGCTGGCAGCGGGAGCGGATCGTGGGCAGCACCTCGACGAGCCGGTCGGTGAGCAGGATCAGGTGCACGAACGACGCCGGCTCCTCGAGTGTCTTGAGCATGCGATTGGCCGCCTCGTCGCCGAGCTCGTCGGCGCGCTCGATCACGAACACGCGCCGGTCGGACTCGAACGGCGTGCGCGTGGCCGCGGCCACCACCGGGCCGTCGATATCGCTGACGAGGATCTCGTGAGCACCACTCGGGGCGACCCAGGTGAGGTCACAGTGGGCGCCCGAGAGCACGCGCGCGCGGGCCGCGTCCGGGTCCGGCGCTCCCTCGGCCAGCAGCTCGGCCGCGAAGGCGCGGGCGGCCGACCGTTTCCCGGCGCCGCCGGGGCCGTGGAACAGATACGCGTGCGATGGGCGGCCGCCGGGCGGCAGCGCCGGCGTGAGCACAGCGCGGGCGTGAGGGTGGCGGTCGAGGTCAGGGAGCACGCGCTTCGATGCTAGCCGCCGATAACGTCGGACCTGCGCGCGCATGGGTGAAGGACGACTGATCACGATCGAGGGCCTCGACGGGGCGGGCAAGACCACGCTCGCGCTGTCGCTCGTGGCGGCGCTTCGCGCGCGGGAGATCGATGTTCGCCTGCTGCGAGAGCCAGGCGGGGTCGAGGCCTCGGAGCGCGTGCGGGAGCTGGTCAAGGATCCCGCGATGAGAATCGGGGCTCGGGCCGAGGCCCTCCTCTACGCCGCCGCCCGCGCGCAGCTGGTCGAGGAGGCGCTGGCGCCGGTGCTCGCCGCCGGCCGGTGGATCCTGCTCGACCGATTCGTCGACTCCTCTCTGGCCTACCAAGGCGCCGGCCGGGACCTCGGGATCGGCGCGGTGCGCGAGATCAACCGGTTCGCCACCGGTGGCCTGAGTCCGGATCGGACCCTCCTGCTCACGATCGACCCCTCCGTCGGCCGGACGCGCTCCCGTGAGCGCGCCGAGCCCATGGACCGGCTCGAGTCCGAACAGGAGGGCTTCTTCAACCGGATCGCGGCGGCGTATGCCGAGCTCGCCGCCGCCGAGCCCGAGCGCATCCGAACGCTCGACGCCTCGCTGGCGCCGGCCGAGGTCCTATCGGCGGCGCTGCAGCAGATCGAGGATCTGCTCTAACCCTCGCCGGCGTAGCCGCTCGGCCGGGCCTGGGCGAACGTCCAAGCGTCCGCGATCATCCCGGACAGCTCGGGCTTGCGCGCCTCCCAGCCGAGCCGGGCACGGATCAGCGCGCTCGCGGCGACGAGCATTGGCGGGTCACCGGGGCGCCGCGGCGCCTCCCGAATCGCGATCGTGCGGTCGGTCACCTGCTGGGCGGTGGCAATCACCTCGCGAACGGAGAAGCCGTTGCCGTTGCCCAGATTGAAGATCTGATGCTCGGCCGAGCGAGCCTGCTCGAGCGCGAGCAGATGCGCGGTGGCGAGGTCCTCGATGTGGATGTAGTCGCGAATCGCCGTCCCGTCCGGAGTCGGATAGTCGGTGCCGTAGACCTCGACGTACTCCTTGAGCCCGAGCGCGGCGCGCAGGACGTTGGGGATCAGATGCGTCTCGGGGTGGTGGTCCTCGCCCAGGTCGCCGCTCGCGCCGGCGACGTTGAAGAACCGCAGGCTCACCGCGCCGATCCCATGAGCCAGGCAGAAGTCGCCGATCATGCCGTCGACCGCGAGCTTGGAGGCGCCGTACGCGTTCGCGGGCCGTGGCGGAGCCTGCTCGGAGATCGGGACCTCGTCAGGCTGTCCGTACACGGCGCAGGTGGAGGAGAACACGAGCCGGGGCACGTGATGGACCCGCATCGCGTCGAGCAGGTTCAGACTTCCGCCGACGTTGGTGCGGTAATACCGCTCTGGGTGGGCGACCGACTCGCCCACCAGCGCCACCGCGGCGAAGTGGAGCACGCCGTCGAAACCCCTATCCAAGGTGTCCGTGAGCAGCTCGAGATCGAGCAGATCGCCGACCACCAGCCGCGCCCCGGGAGGAACGGCCTCGCGGTGACCGCGCTCGAGGTTGTCGAGCACCACGACCTCATGACCGGCCGCCAGCAGCTGGGAGGCGACGATCGAACCGATGTAGCCGGCGCCGCCGGTGACCAGCAGCTTCACGAACCATCCCGGCCACGGCGGGGCGCGAGCGGGCTTGCACGCATGACGAATCCGATCTCTCGCATCTGCGCGGCAGGTATAACAGACCGACAATCGCCCGCGTCTTGTCACTCGGTCCCGCGATTGCGGCGATCCCCACCTGCACGCGAGCCTCGGTCGGATTCGACACCGCGCCATGGGCGAACGCGGGGTTCAGGAGCAGGACTGCCGGCAGCGCCTGGGCGATTTCCGCACGACCGGCACCGGGACGACCACCGCGGGTGGGATCGCGCCGCCGCCGGCGCCACCGTCCTCACCAACCCCGACCCGGAGCGCGGCCGTCCGCCCGCGCTCCAACACCGCGGTGATGGGATCGGGTGTGCCCCGTCGGTGTTGATGCTGGCCGGGGCCGGATTGCTGCTGGCCTTCACGGGGGCGTGTTCGCGCCGGCCCGGGCGCGCGGCTGGGATCCGGCCTGGGCGGCCGCCGCGCGCCACTCGTGGCGGGAGGCCGGCTAGCGCCGGTGGCGGGAGGCCGGCTGCCGCGGCTCCGGAGCCTGGTCGGAGTTCTCCGACTGGCTCAGATTCGGCCGCTCGTAGCGGGGTCGAGGCCCTCGGGCCGAGCCGGCGGCCGGAGTAGAATAGGGGGTGGATCGGCGCTCTTGCGAAGGGGGTGGGGACAGCAACCTGGAACGCAGCCGGGAAGGTCTGGGCCGCACCCTTCCGTCCGATCCACACGCGAAGATTTGCTGTTACCCCCTCAGCCGGATCGGAGCCGAGGGGAAGGGACGCAAAGAGCGGAATTCGAGAGGAGCAGGTCGCACATGGAGCAGACACCGCAGACCCAAATCACCCCCGACGCGCAGACGGGCGAGGGACTCTCAATCCGCCGTTATTTCACCACGCCCGGTGAGCATCCGTTCGACGCGGTGGAATGGGAGCTGCGGGACGCCCGGATCGGCCGCGGCGACAAGATCTCCTTCGAGCAGACCGACGTCGAGTTCCCGAAGTCCTGGTCCCAGAACGCGACCAACATCGTGGCCCAGAAGTACTTCCGCGGTCAGATCGGGTCGCCGGTGCGTGAGCGCTCCGTCCGGCAGATGATCGGCCGGGTCGCGGGGACGATCGCCACCTGGGGACGCAACCGCGGCTACTTCGCCACCACTGAGGACGCCGACACGTTCGAAGCCGAGCTGACCCACATCCTGCTTCACCAGATGGCGGCGTTCAATTCGCCGGTCTGGTTCAACGTCGGCTTCGAGGAGAGCCCGCAGTGCTCCGCATGCTTCATCCTCAGCGTGCAGGACAACATGGAGTCGATCCTGGACTGGAACACCAAGGAGGGCAAGATCTTCCGCGGCGGCTCCGGCTCGGGGATCAACCTGTCGAAGATCCGCGGCTCGATGGAGCCGCTCTCCAAGGGAGGCACCGCCTCCGGCCCGGTCAGCTTCATGCGCGGCGCCGATGCCTGGGCGGGCACGATCAAGTCGGGAGGCAAGACCCGGCGCGCGGCCAAGATGGTGGTTCTCGACGTCGATCACCCGGACATCCGCGACTTCATCTGGTGCAAGGCGCGCGAGGAGGACAAGGCCGCCGCGCTGCGCGACGCCGGGTTCGACATGTCGATCGACGGCGACGGCTTCATCTCGATCCAGTATCAGAACGCGAACAACTCGGTGCGGGTCACCGACGAGTTCATGCGCGCGGTCGAGAACAACGACGACTGGCACCTGACCGCACGAGCGACCGGCCAGCCGGTGGGTGATCCGATTCCCGCGCGCGAGCTGATGCGGGAGATCTCCGAGGCGGCATGGCGCTGCGCGGACCCGGGCGTCCAGTACGACACCACGATCAACCAGTGGCACACGAGCCCCAACTCGGGCCGGATCAACGCCTCCAACCCGTGCAGCGAGTACATGCACGTCGACGATTCTGCGTGCAACCTCGCATCGCTGAACCTGATGCGGTTCCACCGCCCCGACGGGACCTTCGACGTGGCCTCGTTCGAGCACGCCGTGGACATCGTGTTCCTCGCCCAGGAGATCATCGTCTCGCCCTCGAGCTATCCGACCGAGGAGATCGGCCGCAACGCGCGGGCGTTCCGCCAGCTCGGGCTGGGCTACGCGAACCTGGGCGCCTATCTGATGGCCGACGGGATGCCGTACGACTCGGACACGGGACGGGGCACGGCGGCGGCGATCACGGCGCTGATGACCGGCCGCGCGTATCTCGGGTCCGCCCGGATCGCCTCGGCCTTGGGCCCCTACGACCGCTACGCCGAGAACCGCGAGCCGCACAACGCGGTGATGCGGATGCACCGGGACGCCTCCTACGAGATCCCGGATACCGTCAGCCGCGACACCGAGCTGCTGGCCGCCGCGCGCAGCGCGTGGGACGACGCGGTGGCCGTCGGAGAGGAGTACGGCTACCGCAACGCGCAGGCGACGGTGCTCGCCCCGACCGGCACGATCAGCTTCCTGATGGACTGCGACACGACCGGAGTCGAACCCGACTTCTCGCTGGTGAAGTTCAAGGAGCTCGTCGGCGGCGGTCAGATGACGATCGTCAACCGCACCGTGCCGCTGGCCCTGCAGAAGCTCGCCTACAGCGACGAGCAGATCGAGCAGATCGTCGCTCACATCAACGAGCACGGCACGATCGTGGGCGCGCCGTACCTGGCTGAGGAGCACATGCCCGTATTCGATGTCGCGGTGGGCGAGCGGGCGATCTCGCACATGGGCCACATCAAGATGATGGGCGCCGTCCAGCCGTTCATCTCCGGTGCGATCTCGAAGACGGTGAACCTGCCGCAGACGGCCACGGTCGAGGACATCGCCGACGCCTACATCCAGGCCTGGCGCCTCGGGGCCAAGGCCCTGGCGATCTATCGCGACGGGTCCAAGACGGCCCAGGCGCTGCGAACCGATGCCGAGCAGGATGCGCCGGCGCCGGCTCTGTCGGAGGCCGACATCGATGCGGCCGTCAAGGAGGCGCTGGCCAAGGCGCCGCCGAAGCGGCGGCGGATGCCGCGGGAGCGCCAGTCGATCACGCACAAGTTCTCGATTGGCGGGCACGAGGGCTACATCACGGCCGGCCGGTACGACGACGGGTCGGTCGGGGAGATCTTCCTCACCGACATCGGCAAGGAGGGCTCGACGCTGCGCGGGATGATGAACTCGTTCGCGACGGCGATCTCGATCTCGCTCCAGTACGGCGTGCCGCTCGAGACGCTGGTGCGAAAGTTCAGCTACATGCGCTTCGAGCCCGAGGGCATGACCTCGAACCCGGAGATCCCGTTCGCCAAGTCGATGCCGGACTACATCATGCGGTGGCTGGCCTCGCGCTTCCTCGACGCCGATCTGCAGGAGGAGCTGGGCATCCTCACCCCCGAGGTGCGGGCTCGCAAGGCGGCCCAGGACGCGGCCAGCTCGCACTCGGGCGACACGGCGGGTCTCACCAACGGTGAGGCCGGAAGCAGGCCGGCGGCCGGCGCGGCGAACGCCGGCGCGACCGGAACGGTTCCGGCGACCTCAGTCCTCACCGACGACCCGCCGGTGCTGCCGGTGGTGCGCCA
>JADGPN010000197.1 GCA_017882465.1 Solirubrobacteraceae bacterium | reverse complement strand
GTCCGCACGCCGCGCCGAACCACCACCAACGCGGCCGTCCCGTCCATCGTGAGGGGGTCCGTCGCGCTGACCTGATTCGAGCTGATCGTGCCGCTGGTGAAGTCAGTGATCGTTCGCACGTAGCCAGGGTGATCGGCGATCCGCACCGCCACCACCGTGCATGCCCCAGCCACGGCGGGCGCCGGCAGCGCCACACTCGCGATCAGCGACCAGACGAGGCCGGCCGAGCGGCGGAGCGACCCGTCGCCAAAGGATCGGACATTGGCCCCCTGTCGCGCGAGCCCGGCTGCCGGCGCATCCGGACTAAGCCGTCGGCCGCCGTCGCGAAACTACGCAGCACTCGGTCATCCGTGGAACGCCGCGACGCGAGACTCGGGTCGCTGCGGATGCAGAGGAAGTCAGGGCGTTCTAGCTTGCGTCCAATGGCTTCGCCAAGCGCCGCGCCGGATTCGTTCGACGTCGTGGAGGTGCTCGAGTCCCCGGCGCTCCTGTTGCGTGACCTGGTCACGACGCCGCGAGGCTTGTCCTCACGCGAGGCGCAACGCCGGCTGATCCAGCACGGCCCGAACGCGTTGCGGCGCCGGGGCGGCGTGCAGTGGCCACGCGAGCTTGGTCGCCAGCTGACGCATCCGCTGGCGCTGCTGCTGTGGGTGGCGGCGGGGCTGTCATTCCTGGTCGGCAGCCAAACGGTCGGGATCGCGGTCGTGCTCGTGATCGTGCTGAACGCGGCATTCGCATTCGCCCAGGAACTGCAGGCCGAGCGCGCCGTCGAGGCACTGGCTGGGTACATGCCCCAGCACGCGAATGTGCTGCGGGACGGGTCCCGGGGAGTGATCGAGGCGGTCGACCTGGTCCCGGGAGACATGGTGCTGCTCGAGGAGGGTGAGCGGATCGCGGCCGACATGCGGCTGCTGTCGGGCGGGATCGAGGTCGATCTCTCGACGCTCACGGGCGAGTCGGCGCCAGTGCTGCGATCGGCGGATCTGCAGGATGCCAACGTTCCGCGACTCGTTGCTCGCGATCTGGTGTTCAGCGGAACCACGTGCACCGGGGGCGAGGCCCAGGCGGTGGTGTTCGCCACCGGGATGCATACCGAGCTTGGTCGCATCGCGGCGCTGACCGAGCGGGTCGAGGAAGAGCCCAGCCCGCTGGAGCGTCAGGTGCGTCGCGTGGCCTGGCTGATCGCCGCGATCGCGGTGGCGATGGCGATCGCCTTCGTGCCGGTGGCGATATTCGTGGCCGGGTTGTCGGTCAAGCAGAGCGTCGTGTTCGCGGTCGGCCTGCTGGCCGGCAACGTGCCCGAGGGGCTGCTGCCGGTGATCACGCTCGCGTTGGCGGTGGCCGTGAGCGTGCTGGCCCGCCGGGGGGCCTTGGTCAAACGGCTGAGCGCCGTCGAGACGCTGGGCTCCACCGACGTGATCTGCACCGACAAGACCGGCACACTGACCGAGAACCGGATGACCCCGCTGGCGGCGTGGACCAAGGACGGCTCGGTGAGCCTCGAGGACAATGGGAAGCAGCCTCCGCACGCCGCCCGCACGCCGGCACTGGCCGCGCTCGCCGAAGCCGCGACGGCCTGCAACAACGCGCGGCTCGAGCCCGACGGCCGGATGACGGGCGATCCGACCGAGGTGGCATTGCTGCAGGCCGGTCGCGCCCTGGGCGCGGACGTCGACGCCGATGCCCGCGACCGGCGGCGCCGTCACCAGTACAACTTCGACCCGCGACTCAAGCTGATGACCACGCTCGAGCGTCGATCCGGAGGCGAGTGGCTGGACACAAAGGGCGCCCCCGAGGTGCTCCTGCCCCTGTGCGTCGCGATTCTCACCGAGCGCGGCACGGAGGTTCCGCTCGACGACGCCGAGCGTGAGCGCATCACGCGCCGGGTCGAGGAGTACGCACAGGACGGGCTGCGCGTGCTGGCGCTGGCCAGGCGGGCCCTGCCAGCCGGCTCGGAGGTTCTCGCACGCGCGGACGCGGAGCGCGAGCTGTGCTTCCTGGGTCTGGTCACGATGCTCGATCCGCCCCGGCCGGAGGTCCGGGAGGCGATCGCCCAATGTCATACCGCCGGGATCCGGATCATCGTGATCACCGGCGACCATCCGCTGACCGCGGCGGCGATCGCCCGGCAGGTCGGGATCGGCGGCGAGCAGCTCGTTGTCGTCAACGCGGAGGAGCTCGGCCACCAGCACGAGGCCGAGATCGAGCAGATCCTGGCCGGGGACCGCGAGGTCATCTTCGCGCGGGCATCACCAAACGCCAAGCTGCACATCGCCGAGGCGTTACGGGCAGAGGGTCATGTGGTGGCGATGACCGGCGACGGCGTCAACGATGCCCCGGCGCTGCGCCGCGCCGACATCGGCGTCGCGATGGGCCAGTCGGGAACGGACGTCGCCCGAGAAGCGGCCACGATGGTGCTCACCGACGACAACTTCGCCTCGATCGTCGCCGCGGTCGACGAGGGTCGCGTCGTCTACGACAACGTGCGCAAGTTCATCGTCTACATCTTCGCCCACGCCACACCCGAGGTCGTGCCGTTCCTGATCTTCGCGTTCGCCGGCGGTGCCGTCCCGCTGCCGCTGACGGTGCTTCAGCTGCTCGCGTTCGACGTCGGCACCGAAACCTTCCCCTCGCTCGCGCTCGGACGCGACCCCGCCGAGCCCGGGATCATGGAACGTCCGCCACGCAAACGATCGCAGGGCGTGATCAGCCGGCCGATGCTGCTGCGCGCCTGGGTGTTCCTCGGCCTGATCGTCGCCACGCTCTCGATGGGCGGCTTCTTCTACGTGCTCACCGGCGCGGGCTGGCACTCGGGCGATCCGGTCGGCCCCGCAAGCCCGTTTCACCATGCCTACCAACAGGCGACGACGATGACCTTCCTCGGCATGATCTTCGGCCAGATCGGAACCGCGTTCGCGGTGCGCACGCAGCGCGAGTCACTGTGGTCGGTCGGCGTCTTCAGCAACCGCTATCTGCTCCTCGCCATCGCCGCCGAGCTCGCTCTCGCGGCCGTGTTCGTATATGCCCCGCCGCTCCAGGCGCTGCTCGGCACCGCTGCGCTCCCGGGCAGCGACCTGGTGCTGTTGCTCCCGTACCCATTCATCGTCTGGGGCGCCGACGAGCTCCGGCGCTTCATCACGCGCCGCCGTGCAGCGACGGCCTCATCCGAGACCTCACAGCGGCACGCCGAGGCTACTGCGGCTTGAGCAGCGCGCCGCGCAGCGCCATGAGCTGCCGCAGCGAGCGTTGATAGACCAGACCGCGTCGGGCGACGGTGGACACCGTCATGTGATCGGGGTCGCGACCGTCGTAGAACTCGAACACACCGCACGTACCGGTTCGCGGCCGCCAGCAAGAACGCGCGTTCGGTGGCTTCATCGCTGAAGGACGAACGTCTCGCCAAGGAGGACCGGCTTCTTGAACGACGCGAAGCCACGCACTAGCGCTAGTCGCCCTGAAGTAGCCACGCCCTCTTGATTACATATTCGGCAAGCGTGACGCGGCCGCTGTCCATCGAAGCCAACGTCCCGAGCTGCTGCCGCCGCCTGATCTCGGCGGAGAACGTGACAGCGTCTCCCTCGCGGTCAAACGTCTGCGATCGATAGCGGTCGCCCTGCCGCCAGCGCACCGCCCCGCTCTTGAGCGCTCGCCTTTGGATCTCCACCAGGCAGAGGATGTCACCACCACGAGATGGATTCCAGCTCCCGCCAACCAACAGCCTCAGCCCCTCCGTGCCAGTCCCCCGGCTTCGAAAGCCCCGCCGCCCTCCACATCGAGACCCACGTGCCAGACTACCCGCAACCCTCCCTCTGTTCTACGTGGGGGACGGGTAGTCTGGCACGTGGGCGCTGCCAAACCCCTGATGCGGCGGGGCTTTCGTGGGCCCGAAGTGTGGAATTGCATTCCACACTTCCGTACACACTTCACTCCATACCGCTGATACCATTACGGTATGCGTGGCGGAGATTACATTCTCATGGCTCGCCGACGAGCCGGACTCACCCAGCGGGAGCTCGCGGCGCGGCTCGGGGTGCGTCAGGCGACGGTCGCGCGGTGGGAGCGGGGCGACCGCCAGGTTGTCATGGAGGACATCGAGGCTGCGGCCGCGGCATGCGGACTCCATCTCGAATCCCACCTCGTCGTCGACGATCGTTCGTGGTGGCCCCAGATCGCGCTCCAGCTCGAGCTCGATCCATTCGACCGCGTCCGACGACTCACGCCGCCGGGCTCACCCGACGTCGCGGCTGCTCTGGGTGCGCTCGCCGTCTCGGCTCAGCATCTCGTCCTGATCGGCGAGGTCGCCGGCGCCCTCCACGGGTGGCCGCTCGTCATCGATGGAGGGTCGATTCAGGTGTGCGCGCAGGCCGCGGACGGTGCGCCACTCCTGACCGCCGTCGGTCCGCAGGTCGACCGCCATCAGTATGAATTGCCTGGTGGCGCGCGGATGCACGTGGTCCCCGGGCCGCCGGGCACCGCTGGACTGACTGATCTCTGGCGCGGATCGGAACCGTTCGCGACACCCGCCGCGGAGGTCCGCGTGGCGAGCCTCGTTGACCTGCTTCGGATTGCGGATGCGTCTCCAAGTCGTGGTGCCCGCCGTCAGGCGCTCGCCTACCAAGCGGTGCTCGACGTCATACGCGCCCGGACCGAAATCCGGGCGGCGGGCGAAGGGACGGCCACGCAACGGATCGACGCCTGGCTGAAGCACCAGACCCCGGTCGCCACGTGACCGCGGTGGACCAGCCCGGCCGAGCCGAGCTGCTGGGAATGCTTCTGCGCCATGAGGTCAAGTTCGTCGTGATCGGAGGCGCCGCGATCCAGTCCCACGGCCGTGCCTACGACACGCAGGACATCGACGTGACGCCCGAAACCGACGAGGCCAATCTGCAGCGCGTCGCCGACGCGCTCAACGCGCTCGAGTGTCGGCTCGTCACCGATCCGGCCGATCTGAGAAGTTGGGTGGCGCTCCCCGCGGACTACTTCACGCCCGGTCGCTCATGGCGGCTTCCGTCTGGAACCTTGCGACGCGCCACGGTCTGCTCGACCTGAGCTTCACCCCAAGCGGCTTCCCAGGCGGCTACGTCGCCCTGGCGCCAGGCGCCACCTTGATGCCAGCCGCCGGCACATCAATCTCGGTGCTGGTCGCGTCGCTCGAAGATGTGTGCACGCATCGAGGCGAGCCGCAGACCGGCCTAAGGACCGCGCGTACTTCGCCGCGTCTGACGAGCCCGGCCCACGTCAGACGGTCCCCCGCTCTGGAGACCGCGCGTCACGTCGAGCGCAGCGAATGCGCGCTTCTGGCGAGGAGCAGGGCCCCGGCCGGATGTGTCCGAGAGACCCCCAGGGCATGAAAGCGGGGCCGGGGATCGGGCCTGCGGCGGAGGTTGGCGTGTACCCGCATTCTCGGGAAACCAGGGCCTTCTGGCCGCTCGGTTGCGGCGGCAGACGGTCGACGGGGCGCCGAGCCTCGCTGCTGGCGAGGAGGAGATCCGCCGTATCGAGTGGGTACCTGCTCTGCGGAGAGCGCGCAGACGCGGCTGGGTGTGCCACCGAGCTTTATCGCGGTTTGGTCCGAGAGCCTTCGGCAGCGGCGTCGAGCAGCAGTGCGAATCGTCGGACGTGAACTCGTCTCCTGCGGAGCCGGGGCCGGGCTCGGGGTTCAGCGCGGGCGGAATCCCGAGCAGAGCACACGCATGTAGTTGATCCGGCCGTCGCTTTCGGTGTAGTAGGCCTGCTGCTCGACGACAAACGAGCCGTCGGCGTTGTGACCGCGGAAGCGGTAGGACACCCGCTGACGATCTGCGAAGGAGTCGGCCTCGATCGAGACGATCTCCTCGAGCTCGTCCGTCTCCTCGAACCACTGGCGGAGGATTCCGTCGACCACCGCGTCGGCATCCGTGGCCTCCCATGCGCGTCCCGGCGTCAGTCCTCGAAAGTCGATCGACGGGTCCAGCAGGGTTATGACGGCGTCAAAGTCTCTGCGGCCGAGCGCCTCGGCAAACTTGGCTCCGAGCGCGTGATCGTCTTCGGCGCTGTCGGCCGCTTCCGAGATGGCCGTCGCGTCAGTAGCTGAAGATTGCTGCATCGTCGTCTCCGATCCAGTCAAACATTGGAGTGGCGCCGACCAAGCGCGCGTTGGCGACCATCGCCTTCTCGTCGAGCTTGCGGGCGTTGAAACAAATCGGGCAGACCAGCAACGCACCGCCCCCGTTCGCGAACTGCTCAAACAACCGCGACAGCGGCGGGCACCCATCACACGCGACACCCTCGGCATGGCCGGGAAGCGCGAGCCTGACTGCTTCCTTCGTCAGCCACATCGCCGCGGGTTCGCCCCGCTGAACGGCTGCTCCCCCCACCAAGAACGCGACGGTCACTCGTTCAGGATCCTCAAGCCCCGTCGCCAGATTGATCAGCACCTTCCGCGCCATGAACTCCTCCTCGACTCGCCGATCGACCTCGCGCCAGCACGGGGATCATCCACGGTCAGCTGAGCGTGTGCAACCCGCTCCGGGGCGCAGGAACGCACCGCATCTCGAACGTGCTTCAGTCAAAGCGTGCACATCTCACTCACCCTCGGCCCCGCTCCGCGCGGAATCCGGGCATGCGTGCTAGCAGTTCTGCTGCTAACAATCGGGTAGGAGCGGAAGTCCGCGCGTGTAGTCAACCGCTGCCGCTCTGTCGCCAACCAGAGACCAGCCCAGTGACTTCTGGTTTCCGGCATCGGCGGGGTCAAAGCGGAAGCGGCGTTGCGAGCCGGACTCGGCGCCGGCCAACCCCTCGGTCCCCGAGCGATCGCGCCACTGGCACGATCCCGCCGGCCGATGCGATCGTCCCGGCGTCGCCGGCCTCGGCGCGATCGCAGCTGCGCTCGGTCGCCGACCCGATCGCGCGACGAGAGGCGGCGGGAGACTTACGATCGTGCGAGCCGAGATAGCCGGACGCTCCAGACTTAGGCTCTTTCCCCTCGGCGTGGAAGCATCGCTCCGGCTCCTCGAGAGCGTCACGATGCGCACGGGCGTGTTGATCGCCACGTACGAGCCTGCTCGGGGATAGGAGACGAAACTGAGCGCTTCCGGCCAGGCTCGGGCGGAGCGTCCAGCGCCTGGCCGAGGAGGAGTTGCGTGCGAGAGGATCCAGATAGCGCGGCGAGCCACCGGCCTCAGGTGCGACATCACCTGTAGTTGCTTCGCCGCCGGGCCAGGCCGATAGCCGTGCCGCATGAGATCTTCGAGAAACCCTGGCGCTAACACCGACAACAGCCCAGACGTCTCGACCTCCAGGGGTTGCTCACGACGCGTCTCCCTCCTCGGATGAACGAATATGGACATGCTCGATCATGCGGCGGGCACAGCCAAACTCGGGTTCCACTGTCCGCGGAGCTGCTGAGGCGCACGAACAGGGTGGTGTGCGCCGGCGGGTACCGTTCTGCGCCATGACGCTCCGAGGACTGTTCGCACGCGCACTCATCGCGATCGCCGCTACCGCGATCATCGCCGCGTGCGGAGCCTCGACACCATCAGGTGCCGCCACCATCGTCGGCCCGGCCCGAGCGGCCCGGATCGGCCTGCAGCGGATCGGCGTCTTCAGCCAGCCGGTCTATCTGGCCGCCGCGCCGGGCGATCCCCATCGCCTGTTCGTCGTCGAGCGCGCCGGGCGGGTCATCGTTCTTGTCCGCGGCCGGCGGCAGACTCGCCCGTTCCTGGATATCTCCGGCAAGGTCAACTCCGGCG
>JADGPN010000196.1 GCA_017882465.1 Solirubrobacteraceae bacterium | reverse complement strand
ACCGCTCGAGTCGGCGCCGCGATTGGTACGTGTGGGCCGACCCGGCTCCGGGCGGCGGGCCGCCGAACAACTGGCCGAGCACGTTTGCCGCGACCGGGCGGGCCTGGACGTTCGACGCGTTCAGCGGCCAGTACTACCTGCACTCCTACAGCTCGGCGCAGCCGGACCTGAACTGGCAAAACCCAGAGGTTCGTGCGGCGATGATCGGGGTGTTGCGGTTCTGGCTGGACCGCGGCGTGGATGGGGTCCGTATCGATGCGGCGCACCGGCTTGGCAAGGACTCGCAGCTGCGAGACAACCCGGCGGTGCTGGCCGGGCGGCGTACCGACCTCGATCCGAACGTGCGTGGGCGCTTTCGGCACATCGACCACCCGCCGGTGCATGAGATCCTGCGCGAGCTGCGCCAGGCACTGGATGCCTACGACGATCGGGTCGCGGTAGGGGAGGTCGGCATCGCCGACCCGACCCGGATGGCCTGTTACTACGGCGCCGGCGACGAGCTGCACCTGGCCTTCTGCTTCCCGCTGTGGCAGCAGCCGTTCTCGGCGGTGGCTTACCGCGACACTATCGCGGCGATCGAGACGGCGCTGCCCAGAAACGCCTGGCCGGCCTACGCCCTGTCTAACCACGACCTGTCGCGTGCCACCAGTCGGCTGACCGGCCCTGGCGATTTCGTAGCCCGCGCTCGAGTCGCCGCTACCCTGCTGCTGACGTTGCGCGGCACCCCGTTCCTGTACTACGGCGAGGAGATCGGGATGACCGACTGTCCCGTCTCGCCCGAGCAGGCAGCAGACCCAGACGGCCGGGACGGCTGTCGCACCCCCATGCAGTGGAACGGCAACCCCGGTGCCGGTTTCGGCAGTCGCGACCCGTGGCTGCCGATCCCCGCGACGGCGGCCACGGTCAACGTCGCCGACCAGCTGACCGCCCCCGGCTCGTTGTTGAACTTCTACCGGGGGTTGATCCAGCTGCGGCGTGACACTCCCGTGCTGCGTGCCGGCGACTACCAACCGTGCGCCGCTGACCCTTACGTCTACGCCTACCACCGCCACGACCCCACCGATGATGTGCTGATCGCCGCCAACTTCAGCGACTCCGATCGTCGCTACGCCGATCCGCAGCTAACCGCGCGCGGTGACCGACTGCTGTCCACCGCGGGACCTGGCGGCGACGAGGTCGAGCTGGGACCGTTGCACCTTCGCCCACTCGAGGCCACCGTCATCCGTCTATCCGGTTAGCGCGTGGCCGGTCGCTCGCTGACAGCAATCGGCCCGCGATTCTTTTGCCGGTCCCCGTTGCTACGCCGAGCGGTGGGGGGCGGGCAGTCCTCGTCAGTCCGGCCATCGGTGGCTGGAGCATCTCGCGCCGCTCTGCGCCGGTTGCGGCGGCGGGAAACAAGTTTGGTGCACCGTTGCGTGTCGTCGGCTTGACAGGCTCCGCCCTCCGTGATTAGGGTTGCTTGGAACGCTCGTGAATCTTGTGCCAGATGCGCAGCGGGAACATGCCGAGTAGAGGTGCGCGTCGGCCGAGCTGGTCGCGGTCCTCGCGGTCAAAAGCGGAGGCGTAATGGCGTGCCGCGGCCGGCGACCGGTATGTCTTGCTTCCCTCCGCGCCGCAACCTCGCTGACACTCCCAGCGCATGACGGCGCCCCTCGCCGAGAACCGGTAGCGGTGACCGAACACGCTGCAGCGCAGCATCACGCTGGGCCTGCCCGTGGCCGCCGGGCTGGCGACCGCGGCTGTGCGGTCGCGGCTACCTGGCATGCCGAACCGCTCCCGCGCGGGTGGGAAGGAATGGCGTCATGAGTACGCAGATGGCTACGATCGATACGCGGATCCCGTCTCGGCTGGATCGCCTGCCGTGGTCGCGCTTTCATTGGCGGGTTGTCGTTGGTCTGGGCACGGTCTGGATTTTGGACGGGATCGAGGTCACGATCGTGGGGGCTGTCGGCGCGCGTTTGACCGAAAAGGGCAGCGGCCTCGGCCTGAGTGTTTCGGGGGTGGGGACCGCGGCGGCGATCTATGTCTTCGGGGCGTGCGTTGGCGCGCTGTTCTTCGGGCAGCTGTGCGATCGGTTCGGACGTAAGAGACTGTTTTTGATCACGCTGGGCGTCTACATCGCATCGACGGTTGTGACCGCGTTCTCGTTCGCGCCGTGGTTCTTTTATCTGGCACGTTTTTTCACGGGTTCGGGTATTGGCGGCGAGTACGCGGCGATCAACTCGGCGATTGACGAGTTGATCCCGGCGCGGGTCCGCGGCCGCGTTGATCTGATCATCAACGGCTCCTACTGGGCGGGGTCGGCGGCGGGCTCGGCGGCCGCGCTGGTGTTCCTCGACACGGCGATCTTCGCCGAGAATGTGGGCTGGCGGCTGGCGTTCGGGATCGGAGCTGTGCTCGGGCTGGCGATGATGCTGGTGCGTCGCAAGGTGCCGGAAAGTCCTCGCTGGTTGTTCATCCACGGCCGAGAGGAAGAAGCCGAAGCGATCGTCGGCGGAATCGAGCACGAGCTCGAACAGGAGACGGGACAGACGCTGCCGGAGGTGCACGACAGCATCAGGGTACGCCAGCGCACGGTGATCCCGTTTCGGGAGATCGCGCGGGTCGCGTTCAAGACCTATCCCAAGCGCTCGATCCTGTGTCTTGCGCTGTTCGTCGGCCAGGCGTTCCTCTACAACGGCCTCGTGTTCAATCTCGGGACGCTGCTCACGACGTTCTACGGCGTGAGCGCTGCGACGGTGCCGGTGTTCATCATCGTCTTCGCGATCGGCAATCTCCTTGGTCCGCTGACGCTCGGACGGCTGTTTGACACCGTCGGGCGCAAGCCGATGATCAGCGCCACCTATCTCGGGTCGGCGGCCGTCGCGGTAGTGCTCGGCATCGTGTTCGTCTCGCACGCGTTGACGGCCGCGTCGTTTATGGCGATCATCGTGGTGGTCTTCTTCCTCGCCTCGGCGGGAGCGAGCGCCGCGTACCTGACTGCGTCGGAGATCTTTCCGATGGAGACCCGTGCGCTCGCGATCGCGTTCTTCTTTGCGATCGGCACCGCCGTCGGTGGAATCACCGGTCCGCTGCTGTTCGGGAAGCTGATCGCGACCGGCGAGAAGGGACAGGTCGCGATCGGGTTCTTCATCGGCGCCGCGGTAATGGCAATCGGCGGCATCGCCGAGCTGTTCTTCGGCGTCAAGGCGGCAGGGAAACAGCTCGAGGACATCGCCGAGCCGCTGACCGCCGTGGAGACCGAGCCCAACGGACGCGAGGAGCTCGGCGCCGAGGACGTGGGCCGCGATGAGGACAGCGCGCGCCGCGCCGCGCAGGAGCGCGTCCGCGCGCGGATCGAGCGCCGGCACCAACGCGAGCGCAGCGGCCTTCGACGCTACCGACCAGGCCCGGGAGGCTTCCCCACGGCGCGCGTCCCGGCCGATGCGGTTCCCGTGGCCGAGGTCCTCGATAACGAGATCCTGGCCATCCAGCGGGCTCTCGATGAACACGGCCCCACCGAACGTCAGAAGCTCGCCGACCTCGTGGGCGCGCGCTACTGGGGACCCGGCGTCTTTCGCGAAACGCTTCGCGAGGCGACTGCCGACGGCGACATTCGGCGAACATCTCGCAACACGTACGCCCCGGCGGACGACGACAACAACGCCAAGCAATAGCGAACGGCATCGGATGGCTTACCGCCGACGGGTTGGCCGAACCGAGTCAGTCTGGGTACGTAAGTCCCGGTTCCGTAGGCATATACAGCTCACAGCCAGCGGGCAGCCGAGTAGAGTGACGCCTGCGTGCGTATCAACTCATCGTGCCGTCAAATGACGGCCAGGAGAAGTAAATGATCATCCTCGGCATCATCCTGCTGGTAATCGGATTCATCGCAAAGATTGCCATTTTGTGGAGCATCGGGATTATTCTCGTGGTTGTCGGCCTGATCCTCATGGTGCTTGGGTCCATGGGACGTGCCGTGGGCGGGCGGCGCCACTACTACTGACGTCCTATGCGGCGGGATGGGCGAACGCTTCGAGCGGACGGAGGGCAGGTTCCCAACCCCCCCGCGGCTCGCAGGCTGACTAGATCGCTCGCGATGCGCCTTCGCTTATCAACAATCTGGGGTAGTAAGGCCGCGCACTGGACCTTATGGAGGTGAACTCATGCCTGAAGCGACGGAAACGCGGACTGAGAAGGGCATCAGCCTGGCTCGCGGACCAGCTCTGATCCTGGGAACGATTCTGCTCGCCGCGGGCCTCTACTTCCTGTACAAGCAGCACTTCTTCCCCAAGTTTTCGAACTTCCCGAACGGTAAAGCGCCGGTAGAGGGCAAAGTCTTTGGGATCTTCGGCGCCAACGGTTGGACCGGAATGCTCACGGCGGTCGCCGGCGGGCTGCTCCTGTTCGGAGCCGCGCAGCATCTGCTCGCCAAGACGATGAGCCTGATCGTCGGCGTAGCGCTCGCTGCCGCGGCGATCATCGCGCTCGTATCTGGCGACGTGCTGGGGCTGGCTGCCGCCAACGGCTGGACCGAGCTCGCCTGGGGCGTGGCCGCGGCGATCCTCCTGTTCAACACGGTGATTCCGCGCCGTCGCACGACTGTCGCGACGGGCTACGCAGGCGGCGTCGGGCGGGGGCAAGGTAGCGCAGTCGGGCCAGCGGCAGGGGGCGGTGCGGCGGGGGCCGCTGAGCAGGATCGCGGCGCTGACAGGGGTGCCCACGCGGACGAGTATCCGGACACGCGGCGGGACGTCGAGCGGTCGCGCGACCCGGGCGCCGCGGATTCCGAGGACGAGGGAGTCAGCCGCGACCCCGAGCCCTAGGCTCAAAAAACCCCTGAGATCGCGAGCAGAGCGCGCGAGTGTCAGCCCTGTCCCGTGCCAGCGTGCCTGTCCCTGCGATCGTGGTTGCGCCCTCGGTGCTTACTCCGGCGGTCGACAGAAGTGCACAGACGCGAGCGGACTACTGGTCCGGACGGCTGCACGTGGCCGACGTAGCGCTCGACGGACTGCCCCAGAGCCGAGAAGCAGGAGCCACTGAACGCCGTTCCAATCGCAGAGACACGACCGCTCTGGAACGATCTGGGAAGCGTCCGGGCAGTCCGGACTGAGTACCGCAACCACGTCGAAGCAGGTCTCTCAACCGAAGACGCGAGGCCCCTCCTCCTCGCCACGAGCGCGACTCGCGACTTCGCCACGCTGCCGATCGCTGCCGGTGGCCCTGCATGCCGCGCGTTGCGGGGCTCAGCGAATTGCCGGGCGAGATGCTCGACGCGGAAGCAGAGCAGGACTCTCGCGACTTGCGGTCGAGCGCTTCGCGCGCGAGCGACCCGCCCCCGGACTGCTGAATCACGCCTGAGGCAGTGATGTCGGCCACGTGGCCGCTTCGACGGTCGAGCAGGAGCGCCGGGGCGTACGAACCGCCGCCCAGACGGTGACGTGCGGTCATCGGTAGCACCTTCCTATCCGGTGAGCGGGAGCCCGCGCCGCGTGAAGACTTCTCGCAGCTGGCGGATGCGGTCGCTCATCACGCCGTCGACGCCGCTGTCGAGTAGCACGTTGATCGTAGCCTCGTCGTTGATCGTCCAGACGTGTACGGCGCGTGCCCGGTGCGCGGCCTCGACGAATCGCTTGCTGACGATCCGTATCGGTCCTTGTCGGATCGGTACTTGGACGCAGTCGGCGCCCAGGCGCGGCATCACGCCGGACGTCGCGGCGAGGCGCGCGAGCGCAACCGCGTGAGGCCCCATCGACGTGCACGCCCGTCCGCGCCCGCGGGTGCGGATCTGGCGCAGCCGGCGGTCCGAGAACGATCCAACGCAGACCCGCTCCCAAGCACCGAGGCGATCGAGCAGCGCCGCGAGCGGCCCAACACACGCATCGGACTTGGGGTCGATGTTGACCCGGACGGCCGGCCATCGCACGAGAATCTCCTCAAGCCGCGGGACACGGATACCGCGACCACGAAACGGGAAGCTGCTCCCCCCGTCAAGCGAGAACGTGTTACCAGCGTCGGCCGCCTCCAGCTCGCAGATCGCGAGCTCAGCGATCGCGCCTGTCCGGTCTGTGACCCTGTCGAGCCGCTCGTCATGGAAAGCGACCAGCACGCCGTCGCGGGTGAGGTGGGCACCAGTCTCGATGTACGTGTACCCGAGCGTGATGGCGATCTCAAACGCCTCAAGGGTGTTCTCGGGCGCCTCGCCGGCCCCGCCTCGGTGAGCGATCGCGATCGGGCCGGACTGTCCGAGGAACGGGTGCACACCCCACAGTGTCGAGGATCGCGCCGTGCTCGAGCGGCCACACTCAGCCATGACCGTGATACCGGTCGCAACGGGGTCGCCCTGTCATTCTTCCGTCGGGTCCGTGGTCGCGTCTACGGTGGTCCTCCGCGTGAAGGAGCAGCTGGGGCGCGGTCGGCTGTTCTAGGATCCGACGATGGACGTGATGTCGTTGGCCGACCGCGTGTGGCCAGTCCTGCGCCTCGCGATGGGCGCCCACGTGCGGATCTATCGCGTCAGCAACGGCCTGATCGGCCACCGGTTCCCGGGGGCGCCACCGATGTTGCTGCTTGATCACGTCGGCGCGAAGACGGGCACCAAGCGCACCACTCCGCTCGTATACGTCGAGGATGACCGCGACGTCGTCATCGTCGCCTCCAAGGGCGGGCATCCCCGTAACCCGGCGTGGTATCACAACCTGCGCGCGAACCCGGACACGACAGTGCAGATCGGCGCCGATCGCCGCGCCGTCCACGCACGCGTCGCCACGCGCGAGGAGCGGGAGCGGCTCTGGCCGAAGGCGGTCGCGACATACGCCGGATACCGCGGCTACCAGCAACGCACCGACCGCACGATCCCGCTGGTGATCCTCGAGCCACGCCGCTCGCCCGCCTCACCCTGAACTCACCGTCCGACCACCACGCCGCTCGCGCTCGTCGCAGAGCGATAGCGAGAACTAGGTTTGGTACCCCACCCCCGCGGGGGGCGATGTTGATGGTCGATGACTAAAGCTCCTCGCAAGTCGGGCGCCGATCTCCGCCCGTACCGCCGCAACGTCGGTACCGAGCCGCATCCGCGTGAGTACCAACCCTCGGCACAGGTCCAGTGGAGCTACTAGCCGTCGATGTGTTCAGCGCGCAGCTCCGCGCGTAGTTCAGAGCGCCGGATCTTGCCGCTGATGGTCTTCGGCAGCTCCTCGACGAAATGGATCTCGCGAGGGTATTTGTAGGGGGCGGTGCCGCGTTTGACGAATTCCTGCAGTTCCCGGGCGAGCTCCGGTGATCCTTTCCGGCCGGGAGCAGGCATGCAGAAAGCGGTGACGATCTGTGTGCGGTCGGGGTCGTCCTTGCCGACAACGGCGGCCTCCATCACGGCTGGGTGCTCGACGAGCACGCTCTCAACTTCGAACGGCCCGATTCGGTATGCGCTGGATGTGATGACGTCATCGTCGCGGCCCTCGAACCAGAAGTAGCCGTCCTCGTCCATCGCAGCCTTGTCGCCGGTGAAGTAGAACGGTCCTCGGAATGCGTGGGCGGTAGCCGTCGGATCATCGTGGTAGCCCGGGAACAGCCCGACAGGGCGCTCCGGTTCGCAGCGAACAACGATGTTGCCCACGTCTCCGGGGCTGACCGGTTGGCCACTGTCGTCGACGATCGTTACGTCGCTGCCTGGGACAGGGCGGCGATCCCCAGACCACCGAGGGCGGTCACGATCGCCTGCGACGTCAACCGCGGCGCCGTCCGCGACGCCACCGCGTGTCCGGACAACA
>JADGPN010000195.1 GCA_017882465.1 Solirubrobacteraceae bacterium | reverse complement strand
TTGGCCGCGATCCGTCCCACTCGAACGGCCTCGACGAGCTCCTGGTAGTCGATCTGGTTCTGGTCGGCGTACGCAGCCGAGAACTCGACGATCGCGCGGTCGAAGCTACTGCCGCCGCCGAGGTAGGAGGCGATCGCAATCCGGTCCCCGCTGCGCGCGTGGGCGCGGGCGAGCGTCCAGCCGCACAGCCGGCCGTAGGTCGCCATGCCCTTGGGGACCATCTGCTCGATCACCGCGGAGCCCTTCCAGTCCTTGAGCTGGCGGCCATAGAAGTCTCGCTTGCCGCCCCCGTCCGGCGCGGGATCGACGCGCAACCAGCCGAGGAAGATGTCGCTGGTGGCCTGCATCAGCCGCTGCCCAACCACGACCCGCTCGCCGTGGTTGGAGAACTCACTCGGGCCGAGGAACTCCTCCAGCACCGACGCCTCCGCCTCCTTCATCTGCAAGAACAGCGGATCCTGGTCGTCGCGGCCGAGCAGCAACGCGATCCACGCGCGAGTGCCGACGCTGCCGACTCCCACGACCTTGCGGGCGAAGTCGGCCAGCTGGAACTCCTCCAGCAGCACGCGGCGGTCGAACTCCAGCGTGTCGCGATAGAGGCGGATCAGGTCGTGCAGCCGCTCGAACAGCTGCTCGCCCTGCTCGCCGGGAACGAGCACGCTCAGCGGCACGATCAACGGCGACTCATCGACGATCTGGACCTTGCCGTCGACGATGTGGGTCAGCTTCGAGAACGCGGCCATGCTGTCCTTGGTCCGCGCCTTGGCCAGCAGCTTCTCGGTCCGCTTGACCTGAGTCTCGCGGAACTGCGGAGCGAACTTCTGGAGCACCTCCTCGATGTCCATCCGCGCGTACCACACCTCGAGGTGCTTCATCCCCGCGAACCCGCGCATCGCCGTGCGGTACTGCTCGACCGTGTCGAGCACGATCTGCTCCTGGTCCTGGACCCGGAAGCCATTGTCACGGGCCGCGATCAGCATGCTCGCGGCCAGACGCTTGACGTCCCACTCCCACGGACCCGGCAGCGTCTCGTCGAAATCGTTGAGGTCGAACACCAGCTTGCGCTCAGGCGAGCCGAACACCCCGAAGTTCGACAGATGCGCGTCACCGCAGCACTGCACGTTCAGCCCCGAGCGTGGCGTCGCCGCCAGATCGTGGGCCATGATCCGCGCCGCACCGCGGTAGAACGTAAACGGGGAGACCATCATCCGTCCATAGCGGATCGGCACCAGGTCCGGCACCCGCGCCTTCGCCTGCCCCTCGAGCAGCTCGACTGGATCGGTCCGCGTCGGCGACGGCCGGAACTCCCCGTGGCTGGAGCGCGGCACCTCCGCTCTCGCCGCCTTACCGCGCGCAACCCGCTCCGCGACCGTCAGATGCGGCATCACCCTAGCGGGCTTCTTGGCCCGCGTCCGCCTCGTGGTCGCGCCAGTCACACCGCTGGTTCGATTTGTCTTTGCCGTGGTCGCCATGGCGCCGCCTCATTCCTCGCGATTGCATCGTCTCGACCCGTGCGGTCAGTAACCGGCTCTCCGGGTCTGACGCGAATGTAGCCGAGCCGTCGATTCACAACCTCGCCCGATTTGGATGATCGCGGTGCGGATTCCTCGAGGCGGCGCGCTCCGGCACCCTGAAGGACCGGGGATTACTGCGGTCAAACGCCTCGAGGCGCTCGGCCTTTCCACGGCCAGGCCGCGGACTGACGGTCGCTGATTCACGACTCTCGCGCGCGACCCGATCGGGCTCGCGCCGCGAGCAGTCAGGCCGACTGTCCCGCGGCGGTCGGCTTGTCACCGACCGTCTCGTCAGGCGTCGGCTTGTCGCCGTCTTTCTCGTCGTCCTGCGGAAGCAGGCGGAGCATGTTGATCACCCCGACGACGATGATGAGGATGGCCGCGATCGTCGGCACGTCCGCCTGGACAGGCCGTTGATCCCGATCACGATCAACACCAACCCCAGCGCCGCCGCGAGCCACGGGCTGTTGATCTTCTTCGAGAGTGCAGCAGCGGCAATGACCATTTGGGCAGTCCCTTCTCAGACACGAACCGGGTGTCGATCATGGAAGCGCGGTAGCCGCACGTTCAGATCCACCGATGTGGATGATCGCACCGGCCCAGTCAGCGCCAGGAACCCCGTCAACGCGACGGTCCAGGTGTTCGACGTCACGCAGCCCGCTGGCCACCGCCTCTCCGTCGAAGAGCCGACGCCGTCGCCGTTCTCGCCTCACTTCCCGGCCGGCCACCAAGAGATCGACCTCTACCCGTGGAACTTCGTGCTGCCCGACGGACGGATGCTGGTCCACTGCCGTAACTCGACGCGCTACTGGCACCCCGGCACCCCGGGACACTGGGACCCGACGATCCTCAAGGCCCAGCGAAACGAGTCGCGGACCTATCCGGGCCAAGGCACTTGTGTGCTTCTCCCCCTGCTTCCCGAGGACGGTTACCGAGTCCGGGTGATGGCGATCGGGGCGGTGGCGTTGACCGGGAGGTCTTCTACCAGGGCGGCCACGACGATGACCCGGCAACGAACACCGTCGAGCTGATCGACCTCGGCGCCGCGAACCCCGCGTGGGAATACGTCGCCGCGATGCACCACACGCGCGTCCTGTGCGACAGTGCGCTGCTGCCCGACGGGACCGTCCTGGTCCTCGGCGGCAGCGCCACCGGCAAATCTGATGTAGCCGTCGACCCCGTGCTGCCGACCGAGCTGTATGACCCGTCCGCCGGGCACCTGGACGCAGCTCGCGCCGATCAACTGCGCCCACCTCTATCACTCCACCGCGCTGCTGCTCCCCGACGGGCGCGTCATGCGCGGCGGAAAGGACGGACAATTCCAGCGCGACCCATATCGGTACTTCGAGCACCGGCTCGAGCTGTTCTCCCCGCCATACCTGTTCGCCGGCTCCCGACCGCAGATCTCCTCACGCCCGGCCAACGGCGGCTATGCGCAAAACGTCACGATCGGATGCCCCACCGTTGGCGACATCGCCAGAGTTGCGCTCATCCGCGCCGGTGCTGTCACCCACAACTTCCACATGGACCAACGCTACATCGCGCTGGAGATCGCCGCTACGACCGCAACCGACCTGGCTGTGACGCTTCCGCCAAACGGGCACGCCGCCCCACCAGGCGCCTACATGCTCTTCCTTCTCGACGGCGCGAGCGTCCCGTCGGTGGCGAGCATGATCAAGCTCAGCTAGCTGGTTCTCGGCAAGAACTTGACCCTAGCGGGCTTTCTCTTGCCTGGGTTGCGATCGTTCACAGTCTCCAGTGAAAGCCGATGTGGGATGCGGCTCGGGAGGTGAAGAAGTCCGGCGCAACGGAGTCCGGCGGCCGATCGCCGGCTAGTGCCTCCATCGTGGCGCATACCGAGGCGCCGAGCGCGTCGAGCGCGTATCCACCTTCCAGGACGGCTCCGACCGGCGCGCCGGTCCGCTCTCCCAGCCCCCGGATGTGTCGTGCCATCTCAGCGAATGAGGACGCCTCAAGCTCGCAGCCACCGTGCTCGTCGGCGCGGTGGGCGTCGTACCCCGCGGATATGAGCACCAGGTCGGGTTGGTACTGCTCGGCGGCGGGGATCACGATGTGCTCGAGCAGCGAGAACCACGCGTCTTCGTAGGATCCTTTTTGGACCGGCAGGTTGATCGAGTAACCCTCGCCTGCGCGCGCTCCCGCGTCGGTTATGCGGCCGGTACCCGGGAAGAGCCCGGACTGGTGGATGCTGGCGAACAGCACGGTGTCGGTGGCGCGGAAGATGTCGTTGGTTCCGTCGCCGTGGTGGACGTCCCAGTCGAAGATGAACACTCGTCGTGCTCCCAGCGAGTCCAGCGCGTGACGACTCGCCACCGCGACATGGTTGAACAGACAGAATCCGGATGTACTGTCAGCGCGCGCGTGGTGGCCCGGCGGTCTGGTTGCGCAGAAGCCCACGCGCGCCGGTCCTTCCGCCAGCAGCGCCTCCGCCATGGCACACGCAGCGCCGGACGCGTGGGCCGCGGCGTCGTAGGACCGTTCGCTAACTATGTTCTCTTGGTCGAAGGCGCCTCCGCCGCTCTCGCTCATCGAGCGCACGGAATCCACGTACTCGGCGGAGTGCACAGCGACGAGCATCTCACGGGACGCGGGTGGCGCCTGCCGGACTTCGTAGCCAAGCCATCCGCGCTCGGCGAGCGAGCACTCGATTGCGCTGATGCGCGCCGGCCGCTCGGGATGCTCCCCGGTCGTCTCGTGCTCCAGGCACGCGGGATGCGAGAAATACACCGCAGATCCCATCAGGCTGAGCTGCGGGCCCCAGCGACCGGCGCGAGCACAACCGCTGGGCTTGGTCTGATCCAGCCCGCGACCACTCGGTCGCCGATCGCAGACGCGTCGCAGTGGGAGCCGACGGTGACGGGGATGGTCAGCAGCACGCCGGCCTGCCAGAGGATCGGAGGCTTCTCGGTTCGTCGGCGGCAGGAGGTGGGCGCCGACTGCCGCCGGCCATCACCTGAGCTAGTGCACGCGGCCTGGAGGCCGCGCCTCGCATCGGCAGGTCGCCGATCGCCTCGGTGGCGCGGGTCACCATGTCTTGACGCGCTCGACCGGGCGCGGGTGCTCGATTCGCAGTCGCATGTCGAGCACGACGCAGCCTTTGGTCATGCAGCGGACGGGGTTGAGATCGGTCTCGACCACCTCCGGGAGCTCGCGGAGCAGGAGGGAAAAGCGCAGCATCAGCTCGCGCAGCGCCTCACGATCGAGCACGGCGCTGCCGCGGAACCCCTCCAGCTCAGGCGCGACGCCCTCGGCAGAGTCGATCAGCTCGTCGGCTTCCGCGTCCGTTGCCGGCAGCAGGCGGAACGCAGCCCCGCGGCCGAGGCCAGCGCGGCGACCGCCGAAGCCGACCGCCAGCACTGGGCCCAGATCGGGATCGCCAATGGCCCCGACCAGCACGTCCGCCCCGCCGGGCGCGATCAGGCGCTGGATGATCGCTCCGATCCATTTCCGTCCGGCCGCCTGGACGCGTCGTTCGAGCTCGCTCCAGCCGGATCGCACCGCCGACTCATCCTCTAATCCCAGCATCACAGCGTCGATGTCGCTCGCGTGCGCGGGCGCGGCAAAGTCCGCCTTCAGCGCCACCGCAGCGCCGATTTCCGCTGCCACCTCGACCGCGCGCTCGAGATCGCGGCAGCGATGCGAGGCCACAACCGGGATCCCGTGCGTGGCCAGCAGAGCTTCGGCCTCAGGGAGCGAAAGCCAGCCACCCGCGGGCTCGCGATCAAGAAATGAAGCGATCACCGCCCGCGCCGCCACGACTTCCAGGTCGGGATAGTGCCGGGGCTCGCCGAGCGGCCGCGAGAGCCATTCGCGACGTTCCGCCGCGCGCGCGAGCACAGCGGCGCACGACTCGGGGAACAGGAAGTTCGGCACGCCCGAGCCGGTCCGAGCGGGCAGCTGGCTGTCGGAGCGCAGCACAGATGCCACGACCGGCTTGGGCTGCCCCTCCGAGACCGACGAGATCGCATCCAGCACGGCCTCCGGGTCGCCGTCGTAAAAGTCGACGTAGAAGACCATCAGCGCATCGATGCCGGGATCGCCGAGCAGCTCGCGGATGCCCGCAACGTATTCGTCCGGCCCTGCACTGATCCCCACCAGCAGGGGGTTCTGTGCTTCGCTCGCCTCTCTCACCTCCAGCCCGCGCGTCGCACACGCGTCGGCGGCCAGCGTCGCCACACCCACGGAGCTGCTCACGATCCCGATCCGACGTCCGCGCGGCAGCGGCTGGCGCTCGAAGAACTCGGCGGCATCGAACAGCTGCTCGCCGCCGCGGAACCGCAGCACCCCGGCCTGCTGCATCAGCGCGTCGACGACCGCGTCGCCGCGCAGCGCCGCCGCCGTGTGCGAGCGCGCTTCGCTGAGCACCCGCTCGGCGCGTCGGCGCCCCTTGACCGCGAGGATCGGCTTATTGCGCGACACGCGCCGAGCGATCCGCGTAAAGCGCTCAGGACTGCCGAACGACTCCACGTACAGGACCACCGCGGCCGTACGCTCGTCTTGCTCCCAGCACTCGAGCAGATCGTTCGTCGAGACGTCGGCGCGGTTGCCGAGCGAGGCGAACATCGAGACCCCCAGCTGCCGAGCAGCCGCGTGCCCGAGCAGCTCGATCCCGACCGCCCCCGATGGCGAGCAGATCGCCAGCGCCCCGGCGCGCACGCTCGCACCCGTGAACGTCGCATTGAGGCTGACCCCGGCGGCGGTGTTCAGGACCCCCAAGGACCTCGGCCCGACCATCCGCAAGCCCCCACCCCGTACGATCTCAAGCAGCCGCTGCTCTCGCGCCAGGGACGCTTCGCCTCCTTCCTGCTCACGACCGGCGGGGAGAACGAGCAGCGCTCGTGCTCCGGTCGCGGCCGCCTCGGCGGCGAATTCGAGTACCTCATCGCCCGCAGCGGCGATGATCACGAGTTCAGGAGCGACCTCCAGCTCGCCGAGGCTGCCGGCGGCCCGCATCGAGCACACCACACCCCGCGCACGGTTGACGGGTGTCACGACACCCTCAAAGCCGCCGGCGATGATGTTCGCCAGCACCGCCCGGCCGACATTCCCCGGCGCGTCCGCAGCGCCGACAACGGCTATCGACGAGGGCGCGAGGATCGGTCGCACTGATGCGATCGCGGCGAAATGGTCACGCTCGCCGATCCGCTCCAGCACCGCGTCCGTCGGCGTGATATCCAGCGACACCGTCAGCTCGCCACCCGAACCCCAGCGCCGCACCGCGAAGCCGGCATGCTCGAACACCCCCAACATCAGCCGATTGCCGAACATCACCTCCGCATCGAAGCGATGGATCCCGCGTTCCGCCGCGATCTCAGCGAGCTGCTCGAGCAT
Organism: Solirubrobacteraceae bacterium; assembly: GCA_017882465.1. Classification (GTDB taxonomy): domain Bacteria; phylum Actinomycetota; class Thermoleophilia; order Solirubrobacterales; family Solirubrobacteraceae; genus Palsa-465. The sequence continues at coordinate 894 of JADGPN010000195.1, read as the reverse complement.
CCGCATCCCGATCCCACGCTGTTGATCATCATCAGCCACCGCAAACGCGACCTCCGCGACGCCAGGCTCACGCAACCCGTCATAGGTGGCGACAGCCACCACGCGACCATCGTGGCGGCCGATCAGCGCCAGGCGATCAACGCCGGTGGCCTCTGCGTCCGCGCGCGCGACAGCGTCGGTGCGCCCGAAACCATGGAAGCGGAGGTGGCGGCTCTCCGGCGAGAGGCCGTCATAGAACGCCTTGATGTCGTCGAAATCAACCGGCGTCGGGGTCTGCAACCGCAGCGTTGACCCATCCCGCAACAGAACGTCCCGGACCAGCGGCTGGGGCTCGGGCGCCGAAGCAGCCATCACATCTCCTGGCTGCGGTTGAGCGCCCACACCCGACCGGTAATCGAAGAGGAAGCGAACGCGTAGGCGGCGAATTTGTAGCCGTCGGGAACCTCCCAGCCGTGGCGCGAACACGCCTGCTCGTAGGAGGAGATCGTCACGGTGGAGCTCATTGACCCATGATCGCGTCCGCGCGGCTGCGCCACAAGGCCGAGTAAGCCAGAACGCCTAGCTTCCTGAACCTCGCGCCGGGGTGTTGCTCGGGGCTGGGCTCGCCGCGGCCGCTGCGGGCGCAGGTGGAGCGCACGCGTCGAGCGCTCGCGCTCGACGCCGCCGGCCCCGGGACCAGCGTTGGTCGTCGCGCACGCCGGACACGATCCGCGCGGCGCTGCTCGCGCTCGGCCGCCGTCCAGCGCCGGAGCGAGCGCTTCCGCACGGCGATGCGGTACCGCTGAGGTGGGGTTCGGGCGGTGCCGGCGGGCTCGAGCCCGCCGGCACCGTTTCGGGGCTCTAGAAGATCCGCACCGCAACCTCGGCGGGAGCATCGAACAGCTCGTTCAGCTC
>JADGPN010000030.1 GCA_017882465.1 Solirubrobacteraceae bacterium | reverse complement strand
GGCATACGAGACGCCGACGACGGCACTATCGTGCAGCACATGGAGGAGCAGGTTCCAACGGACGCTTCAACGATCTCGATCGTGATCGCGGACGACCATCAGGTCGTCCGCGCGGGCCTGAGGATGCTGCTCGAGGCCGAGGACGGCTTCGAGGTGCTCGACGAGGCCGGCGACGTCCCGACCACGCTGCGCAAGGTGCTGGCCTACCGTCCCAACGTGCTTGTCCTCGACCTCAACATGCCCGGTGAGCCGAGCCTGCCCGCGATCCCTCGCATCCTCGAGTCCTCGCCCGGCACATCCATCGTCGTGCTGACGATGCAGAGCGATCCGGCGTTCGCCCGCGAGGCGCTGCGCTCCGGCGCGGTCGGTTACGTGCTCAAGGAGGCTGCCGACACCGAGCTCGTGCAGGCGGTGAGGCTGGCCGCGGACGGGCGCACGTACCTGAACCCGGAGCTCGGAGCCAGGCTCGCGGCCGAGCCTCCCGCACCCGCCGGGCCGCCTGACGATCTCTCGGCCCGGGAGGTCGAGGTCCTGAAGCTGATCGCGCTCGGCCACACCAACGGCGAGATCGCCTCGAGCCTGTACCTCAGCGTGCGGACCGTGGAATCCCATCGCGCGCACATCCAGCAGAAGACCCGTCGCACGACACGTGCGGATCTGGTGGCATACGCACGCGAGCACGCCCTCCTGGACTGACCGCTCCGGCCCCCGGTGCGGCTGGACTGGCGGCGGCGAGAGGGAGAACGAGAGAAGGCGGTGGCCACATGGCGGTGAAGGCGGAGCTTGAGGCGGAGCTGATCGACTCGGTCTGTGCGCGCGTCCGCGAGCGCCTTCCCGAGGAGCAGGCACCTCCCTGCGAGGCGTTCGTGCGCCAGTACTACCACTGGGTCCCGCCGGAGGATCTGGCCGCCCGCAGCGCGCTCGACCTGTACGGGGCCGCGGTCGCCCACTGGAACCTGACCGCCCAGCGCGATCGCGGGACGGTCAAGGTGCGCGTCTACAACCCCGACTTCGAGCAGCACGGCTGGCAGTCGACGCATACCGTGATCGAGGTGGTCACCGACGACATGCCCTTCCTGGTCGACTCGGTGACGATGGAGCTGAGCCGCGAGGGGTACGGGATCCATCTGGTCATCCACCCGGTGCTGCGGGTCCGGCGCGACCCGGAGGGGCGCCTGCTCGAGGTGCTCGAGCCGGGCGCCGCGGACGGCGAGGAGATCCGCGAATCGGTCCTTGGCGTCGAGGTCGATCGCGCCTCGAGCGCGGCCGCGCTCGAGGAGCTGCGCGGGAACATCGAGCGCGTGCTCGACGAGGTCCGTGCGGCGGTCGAGGATTGGGGCCCGATGCGCGAGCGGATGCTGGCGATGGTCGCGGAGCTGCAGGAGCAGCCACCCCCGATCGACGCTGCCGGCGTGGAGGAGGCCAAGACGTTCCTGACCTGGGCGGCCGAGAACCACTACACCTTCCTCGGCTACCGCGAGTACGAGCTGGTCAGTGAGGAGAACGGCGACGCGCTGAGAGCAGTCCCCGACTCGGGCATGGGGATCCTCCGCGGACCCCCGGCCACGCGTCTGAGCAAGAAGCTGGCGCCCAAGGCCCAGGCCATGGCTCGCGCCCCGCACGTGCTCGTGCTGACCAAGGCGAACTCGCGCGCGACCGTACACCGGCCCGCGTACCTCGACTACATCGGGGTCAAGACGTTCGCGCCCGACGGCACGGTGACCGGCGAGCGGCGCTTCCTCGGCCTCTACACCACGGCCGCCTACAAGGAGGGCCCGTCGGAGATCCCGATCCTGCGCGACAAGGTCGACACGGTGCTCGCCCGGGCCGGGTTCCCGAGCGACAGCCACGACGCCAAAGCGCTGATGGACATCCTCGAGAACTACCCGCGCGACTCGCTGTTCCAGATCGAGGTCGATGACCTGTTCGAGGTAGCGATGGGCATTCTCGGCCTCAACGAGCGCCAGCGCGTGCGTCTGTTCCTGCGCCGCGATCCGCTGGATCGGTTCATCTCCTGCCTGGTGTTCATCCCCCGAGACCGGTTCAACACCGAGAACCGCGAGCGCGTCGGCTCGATCCTGGCCGAGACGTTCAGCGGCACCCGCGTCGACTGGGAGCTGCACCTGTCCGAGTCGCTGCTCGTCCGCGTGCACTACGTCGTGCACTGCGACCGGCCGCCGGCCGGCTTCGACACGGCGGAGATCGAGGCGCGATTGGTCAGCGCGACGCGGGCCTGGACCGACGATCTGCGGGACGCCCTGGTGGAGGAGCACGGCGAGGAGCATGGCGAGGAGCTCTACAAGCGCTACCGGTCCGCGTTCCCGCTGGCCTACCGGGCCGACTGGGTGGCTCGCTCGGCGGTCGCCGATATCCGCCGCATCGACGAGCTGGCCGAGACCGGCGGGCCGATCATGAGCCTGTACCGTCCGCTCGAGGCCGCTGTGGGGCTCGTGCGCTGCAAGGTGTTCAGCGCCGGCGAGGTGTCGCTGTCCGACGTGATGCCGACCTTCGAGCACATGGGAGCCCGGGTCGTCGACGAGCATCCGTACGAGATCAGCCCGGCCGGCGCCGCCCCGTGCTGGGTCTACGACTTCGGGCTGCGTTGCGTGGCCGAGGACGTCGAGCGCGTTCGCGAAGCGTTCCAGGAGGCCTTCCTCGGCGTGTGGCGCGGCGACCTCGAGAACGACGGCCTCAACGGCCTCGTGCTGGGGTCCGGGCTGACCGGGCGCGAGATCACGATCCTGCGGGCCGTGGGCAAGTACCTGCGGCAGGCCGGGATCGCCTTCTCGGACCGCTACATGGAGCGCACGCTGGTCGGGCACCCGGAGATCGCGACGCAGCTGGTCCGGCTCTTCTACGCCCGCTTCGACCCGGACCACACGGACTCGGAGGTGGCCGAGCGGCTGACCGGCGAGCTCGACCGGGCGATCGACGCGGTGACGAGCCTCGACGAGGACCGGATCCTGCGCAGCTTCGTCTCGGTTGTGCGGGCGACGGTCCGGACGAACTACTTCCGCGTCGATGAGGATGGCGACGGCACGCGCTCGCCGCGACCGTTCCTGTCCTTCAAGCTCGATCCTTCGCTGATCCCGCTGCTGCCGCTGCCGCGGCCGCGGTTCGAGATCTTCGTGTACTCGCCCCGCATCGAAGGGGTGCACCTGAGGGGCGGCCGGGTCGCCCGCGGCGGCCTGCGCTGGTCGGACCGGCGCGAGGATTTCCGCACCGAGGTCCTCGGCCTGATGAAGGCCCAGATGGTCAAGAATGCGCTGATCGTGCCGGTCGGGTCCAAGGGCGGGTTCGTGGTCAAGCAGCCGCCGGCGGACGGCGGCCGCGCGGCCCTGCTCGAGGAGGGGATCTCGTGTTACAAGACGTTCCTGTGCGGCCTGCTCGACCTGACCGACAACATCGTCGGTGCCGACGTCGTGCCGCCGCTCCGGGTGGTCCGCTACGACGAGGACGACCCTTACCTGGTGGTCGCGGCGGACAAGGGCACCGCCACCTTCTCCGACATCGCCAACGGGATCTCGGCGGTTTACCGGTTCTGGCTCGGGGACGCATTCGCGTCAGGAGGTTCGCAGGGCTATGACCACAAGCAGATGGGGATCACGGCCCGAGGGGCCTGGGAGTCGGTCAAGCGTCACTTCCGCGAGCTCGGCATCGACACCCAGTCCACCGAGTTCACCGTGGTCGGCATCGGGGACATGTCGGGTGATGTGTTCGGCAACGGGATGCTGCTCTCGCCTCACATCAAGCTGCTGGCGGCGTTCAACCACCTGCACGTCTTCCTCGACCCCGATCCCGATCCGGGGCGCTCGTTCGCCGAGCGCAAGCGCCTGTTCGAGCTGCCGCGCTCGTCCTGGAGCGACTACGACGCGTCGCTGATGTCCGAGGGAGGGGGCGTCTACCCGCGCACCGCGAAAACGATCCCGCTCTCGCACCAGGTGCGCGAGGCGCTCGGCATCGGAGCCCAGGAGCTGGCACCCACGGAGCTGATCCGCGAGCTTCTGCGTGCGCCGGTCGACCTGCTGTGGAATGGCGGCATCGGCACCTACGTGAAGGCCTCCAGCGAGACCCACGCCGACGCGGGCGACAAGGCCAACGATGTGGTCAGGGTCGACGGCGGAGAGCTGCGCTGTCGTGTGGTGGGGGAGGGCGGGAACCTCGGCTTCACGCAGCTGGGCCGGATCGAATACGCGCTCGCCGGAGGGGCGATCAACACCGACGCGATCGACAACGTCGCCGGCGTCAACTGCTCCGACCACGAGGTCAACATCAAGATCCTGCTCGACTCGGTCGTCCGGGACGGCGACATGACCGAGAAGCAGCGCAACGAGCTGCTGGTGGCGATGACCGACGGCGTGGCCGAGCGGGTCCTGTACGGCAGCTACACCCAGACGCAGGCGATGAGCATCGCCTCCTTCCAGGCGTCGCAGATGCTCGACGTCCACGGTCGCCTGATCCGCCACCTCGAGCAGGTCGCCAACCTCAAGCGGAAGCTCGAGCACCTGCCCAGCGACGAGACGATCGGCGAGCGCAAGCTCGCCCACCAGGGCCTCGCCGCCCCCGAGCTCGCGGTGGTAATGGCCTACTGCAAGATCCATCTCTACACCGAGCTGCTCGAGTCGGACCTTCCCGAGGACCGCTACCTCGGCCACGACCTCGAGCGCTATTTCCCCTCGCCGCTGCCCGAGCGCTACGGGAAGCAGATGCGCAGCCACCGCCTGCGCCGCGAGATCATCGCCACCCTGGTCGCCAACCAGCTCGTCGACCGCGCCGGGACCACCTTCGCCTTCCGCCTCGGGGAGGAGACCGGGGCCCCGCCCTCGCTACTCGCGCGCGCGTACGCAGCGGCCCGCGAGATCTTCGACATGCGTACCTTCTGGCACGAGGTCGAGGCGCTCGACAACCAGCTGAGTGCCGGGACGCAGCTCTCGATGCTGGTCGAAGCGCGCAAGCTGGTCGAGCGGGCAACGCGCTGGCTCGTGCGCGCCAACCCGCGGGCGATCGAGATCGCGGCCACAACCGCGTACTACATGCCCGGCTCGACGATGCTCGCCGCCGCGCTTCCCGGCGTGCTCGACGGCGCCGACCGGGAGGCGTTCGACGCCCGGGTGGCCGAGCTCGAGCGCGACGGGGTGCCGCACTCCCTGGCGGTCCGCGTCGCGGGCATGCCGGCCATGCTGGCGGTGCTCGACATCGTCGAGGTGGGCGCCGCCACGATGCGCCCGCTGGAGTCGGTGACCGCGACCCACTTCGGGATCGGCGCGCGGCTGGAGCTCAACTGGCTGCGGGACCGGATCCTCGAGCTGCCCCGGGCCAACCGGTGGCAGGCGCTGGCCCGCGCCGCGCTGCGCGACGACCTCTACAGCCTGCACCGCTCGCTCACCCAGGAGGTCCTGGAGGCGGCGACCCGCAACTCCGACAGCGACTCCGCGATCGACGCCTGGACGCACCGCAGCGGGGCCGCCGTCGAGCGCTGCCTGAGCATGGTCGCCGACGTCAAGGCGTCCCGGATCTATGACACCACCACGCTCCCGGTGGCGCTGCGAGAGGTGCGCAACCTGATCCGCGGCACCGGCTCCCTCGAGGGCGTGCCGGGGGCGATGTCGGTGACGATGGCGGGCTAGCTCGGCGGGGGCAGGGCGCCCATCGCCGTGCGGTCCACGGGCCGCGGACGGGGCGCGCGGGCCCGTAGGCTAGGCCCACGGATCGCGTCCGGCGGCGCGGGCCGCCAGGTAGCGCCCGAGCAGCGCCAGCCAGTCGATCGCGCCGGCCAGGAAATGGCCCGCCGGGCCGGTCAGAAAGCGGCCGGCGATCCGCGACGGCAGGGCGGAGATCCGCTGGGGCACGACGCCCAAGCTATCGTTCACGAGCCGATGGCCGTCAAGACGAATGTCACCGAGCTGCCCGAGTCACGCGTGCGCGTCGAGGCCGAAGTCCCAGCCGAGGAGGTCGAGCGCCGCGTCCAGCAGGCCGCCCGTGAGCTCGGCCGCCAGATGCGGATACCCGGGTTCCGCAAGGGCAAGGTGCCGCCGCCCGTCGTGATCCGGCGGCTCGGGCGCCAGGCCGTGCTCGACGAGGCGCTGCGCAGCTCGCTGGGCGGCTGGTACGTCGATGCGATCGGAAACGCGGGCATCTCGCCGGTTGGCGAGCCCGATCTCGACGTCGGCGACATGCCCGGTGAGGGCGAGCCGCTCGCCTTCTCGATCGAGATCGGCGTTCGGCCGGTCGCCACGCTCGGCGAATACAAGCGGCTCGAGGTCGGCCGGCGCGAGGCGCAGGCTGACGATGAGCGGGTCAACGCCGAGCTCGAGACCCTGCGCGACCGGTCCGCCACGCTCGAGACGGTGGAGCGGCCGGCCGCGACCGGCGACCACCTCGTGATCGACTACGTCGGCTATGTCGACGGCGAGCCGTTCGAGGGCGGCGAGGGACGAGACCAGCTGCTGGAGCTCGGCTCCGGGCGGCTGATCCCGGGATTCGAGGAGCGGCTCACGGGCAGCGAGGCCGGCCAGGAGCGGACCGTCGAGGTGACATTCCCCGACGACTACCCGCAACCGCAGCTCAGCGGCCAGGACGCGCGCTTCGAGGTGACGGTCAAGGAGATCAAGGCCAAGCGTCTTCCCGAGCTCGACGACGAGTTCGCCGGCGAGTCGGCCGGCTTCGACACGATGGCCGAGCTGCGCGAGGACGTCGCCTCGCGGCTGCGCGAGGCCGACGAGCGCGCGATCGAGCGCGAGTTCGAGCAGGCGGTGCTCGACGCGGCCGTCGCCGAGGCCAAGATCGAAGTGCCCGGCAAGCTCGTCCATGCCCGCGCCCACGAGCTGCTCGAGCAGATGCTCACCGCGCTCGCGCGCCAGGGCATCTCCAAGGAGGCCTACCTGCAGATCACGGGCAAGGAGGAGGAGTCCCTGGCCCATGAGGCCGAGCCCGAGGCCGCCAACGAGCTCCGGCGCGAGGCGGTGCTGGCCGCGGTCGTCGAAGCCGAGGGCATCGAGCCCACCGACGACGAGGTGCTGGAGGCGTTGGGCCCGGTCGCCGAGCGCGACGCAACCACGCCGGCGAAGCTGCTCGAGCAGCTGCGCAAGACCGATCGGCTCGATCGCGCCCGCGATGATCTCGCCACGCGCCAGGCGATCAACCTGCTCGTGCGCGAGGCCAAGCCGATCAGCGTCGAGCAGGCGAAGGCACGCAAGAAGCTGTGGACGCCGGGGCAGCAGGGAGCCGAGCAGGGCTCCGGCCAGCTCTGGACACCCGGAAGCTGAGCCGCCTCGCGGCCACCCGCCCGAGCCTCGCTCGGGCCGCACCGGGACTGGGGGCGGGCGGGTCCGTACCCCGCTTTGGCGCCCGCTCGCCGCTGCTAGACTCGCCGCGAGCGGCCGGAACACCACCGGCGCTCGCGACCCGGCCAAGCTGCTGGCTCGTGGTTTGAAGGATTCCGGCCGAGGAAGCGAGAAAGAGCGAGAACCATGAGCCCACTGGTACCGATGGTCGTCGAGCAGACCTCCCGCGGGGAGCGCGCGTTCGACATCTACAGTCGTCTGCTCAACGAGCGGATCATCTTTCTCGGCACGCCCGTGGACGATCAGATCGCGAACCTGATCGTGGCCCAGCTCCTGCATCTGGAGTCCGAGGATCCCGACAAGGACATCTCGCTGTACATCAACTCGCCCGGCGGCTCGGTGTACGCGGGACTGGCGATCTACGACACGATGCAGTTCATCAAGCCCGACGTGCAGACGATCTGCGTCGGCATCGCCATGTCGATGGGCGCGCTGCTGCTTTCCGGCGGAGCTCACGGCAAGCGGATGGCGCTTCCGAACGCCAAGATCCTGATCCATCAGGTGTCCTCGAGCTTCCAGGGACAGGCCACCGACATCGAGATCCACGCGCGCGAGATCATCGATGTCAGGCGGCGCCTGGATGAGATCATCGCCCATCACACGGGCAAGCCGGTTGAGGAGGTCAAGAAGGACACCGAAAGGGATTACTTCATGAGCTCCGAGGAGGCCAAGGACTACGGAATCATCGATCGGGTCATCTCGCAGCACTGAGGGACTACTCTTAGGCTCAGGATCGGCGGACCCGTAAGACCCGTACTCCGGGAGAGGGCACTGATATGGCGCGTCCAACGGACAGCAACGAACAGCTTCTCTGCAGCTTCTGCGGAAAGTCGCAGCGACAGGTCAAGAAGCTGATCGCCGGCCCCGGCGTCTACATCTGCGACGAGTGCATCGATCTCTGCAACGAGATCATCGACGAGGAGCTCACCGCTCCGCCCAGTTTCGACATCGAGAACCTCCCCAAGCCGCGGGAGATCTACGACGTTCTCAATGAGTACGTGGTCGGCCAGGAGCAGGCCAAGCGCTCGCTCTCGGTGGCGGTCTACAACCACTACAAGCGCGTCCAGATGATGCAGTCCGATGAAAACGACATCGAGCTGCAGAAGTCGAACATCCTGCTTCTGGGCCCCACCGGCTGCGGCAAGACGCTGCTCGCGCAGACGCTGGCCAAGATCCTCAACGTCCCGTTTGCGATCGCCGACGCCACGGCGCTGACCGAGGCCGGGTACGTCGGCGAGGACGTCGAGAACATCCTCCTGAAGCTGATCCAGGCCGCCGACTACGACGTCAAGAAGGCCGAGACCGGCATCATCTACATCGACGAGGTCGACAAGATCGCCCGCAAGGCCGACAACCCATCGATCACGCGCGACGTCTCCGGCGAGGGCGTCCAGCAGGCGCTGCTGAAGATCCTCGAGGGCACCACGGCCTCGGTGCCGCCTCAGGGCGGCCGCAAGCACCCGCACCAGGAGTTCCTCTCCATCGACACCACCAACGTGCTGTTCATCTGCGGCGGCGCGTTCGCCAACCTCGACCGCGTGATCGAGCGCCGGATCGGGCATCAGGGCGTCGGCTTCGGTGCCGCGATCCAGTCCAAGGAGCAGCGCGACACCGGTGAGATCTTTGTGCACTGCCTGCCCGAGGACCTGATCCAGTACGGCCTGATCCCCGAGTTCATCGGCCGCCTGCCGGTCATGTCGGCGATCCACCAGCTCTCGCGCGATGAGCTGATGCAGATCCTCACCGAGCCGCGCAACGCGCTCGTCAAGCAGTTCCAGCGCTTCTTCCAGTTCGACGGGATCGAGCTCGTGTTCGCCGACGAGGCGCTGTCCTCGATCGCCGACAAGGCGCTCGAGCGCGAGACCGGCGCGCGCGGACTGCGCTCGATCATCGAAGAGGTGCTGCTCGAGGTCCAGTTCGAGCTCCCCTCGCGCCGCGACGTCCAGAAGTGCGTCGTCACCCGGGAGACGATCGAGAAGAGCGTCTCCCCGACGCTCGTCACCGTGGCCGTGCCCGAAGAGAGCGGCGAGGCCGCGGCGTAGCCGCGCCTGCGGCCGTCTCTCGCCTGCCTCAGGCTTCCTGCGCGCAGCCGCGCCTGCGCGGCGCCCGAGAGAACCGCGAAGGGCCCCCGCACGTGTGCGGAGGCCCTCTGACTCGTACGTCCGCCTGGGCGGCTTTTGATCCTCCCGGGCGGAACGGCCCCGAGCGTCTTGCATCCCCCGGGAGGAGATTGTGCAGCCGCCGCCGGCCCTCGTTGGGGGCAAGGCGTTGCCGTCGTGTGACCCGTGCGTGAACGGGGTGTCGCGTTCCTCTCCCTAGACTCCCTTCGGCGATGACAGACCTCGAATCCAACTCCCGCTACGACCCCGCGGAGGTGGAGCCGCGGATCATGCAGGCGTGGCTCGAGTCGGGCTTGTTCCATCCCGAGCCCGAAGGTTCTCCCGAGGAGAACTACTCGATCGCGATCCCGCCGCCGAACGTCACCGGCGTCCTGCACATGGGCCACGCGCTCAACAACTCGATCCAGGACTGCCTCGTGCGTCACGCCCGCAGGCGGGGGCGGCGGACGAAGTGGATTCTCGGCACCGACCACGCGGGCATCGCCACGCAAACCCAGGTCGAACGTGCGCTCGAGGCCGAGGGGACGAGCCGCGAGGCGATCGGCCGCGAGGCGTTCGTCGCGCGGGTGTGGGAGTGGCGCGAGCAGTACGGCCGCTCGATCATCGAGCAGCTGAAGCGTCTCGGCGCCTCCTGCGACTACGACGCGGAGCGGTTCACGCTGGACGAGGACTACGCCAAGGCCGTGCTCGAGGTGTTCGTGGCCCTGTATCGCAAGGGCTACATCTACCACGACCGCTACCTCGTCAACTGGGACCCCGGCAGCCACTCCGCGATCTCCGACCTCGAGGTCGAGGACCGCGAGGTGCACGACACGCTCTACTACATCGACTATCCGCTCGCCTCCGGGTCGGGGGCGATCACCGTCGCCACCGTCCGCCCTGAGACGATGCTCGCCGACACCGCCATCGCCGTCCATCCCGAGGACGATCGCTACCGGCGGCTGATCGGCGAGAAGGCGATCTTGCCGATCGTGGGGCGCAAGCTGAAGATCATCGCCGACGAGTACGTCAAGCGCGATTTCGGCACCGGGGCGCTCAAGATCACCCCCGGTCACGACCCCAACGACTTCGACATCGGCCGCCGCCACGGACTCGAGCAGCTGTCGGTGATCGGCGAGGACGGCCGTATGACCGAGGAGGCCGGAGAGCGATTCGCCGGCCTGACGGTGAGCGATGCCCGCGACGCGATCGTGGCCGAGCTCCGTGAGCAGGAGCTGGTCGCCCGCACCGAGGACTATCCGCACACGGTCCCGTTCTCGCATCGCTCGGGCGAGCGGATCGAGCCGCTGGTGTCGCTGCAATGGTTCATGCGCATGCACGAGCTGGCCCAGCCGGCGATCGAGGCGGTCACCAGCGGCCGCGTGACCTTCCATCCGGAGCGCTGGAAGCGGGTGTTCCTGGACTGGATGGAGAACATTCGCCCGTGGTGCATCTCGCGACAGCTGTGGTGGGGGCATCGCCTGCCGGTCTGGTACCGCGGCGAGGAGACCTATGTCGGCACCGAGCCGCCCGCGGGGGAGGGCTGGGAGCAGGATCCCGACGTGCTCGACACCTGGTTCTCGAGCGCGCTGTGGCCGTTCGCGACGCTCGGGTGGCCGCACCAGACGCCCGAACTGCGGGCCTTCTATCCCACCGACGTGCTCTCGACGGCGCGTGACATCATCTTCCTGTGGGTCGCGCGGATGATGATGATGGGGATCGAGTTCACCGGCCAGGACCCGTTCACCGACATCCCGATCCACTCGATCATCCAGGCCCCGGACGGGCGCAGGATGTCGAAGTCGCTGGGCACCGGCATCGATCCGCTGTCGCTGATCGACGGCGGGCCGCGGTCGCCGGTGTTCTCCGAGGGAGGCGAGTTCCCGGCCTACGGCGCCGACGCCGTGCGCTGGGGCCTGCTGGCGATGTCCTCCGGGCAGGACGTCCGCTTCAGCGAGGAGAAGGTCGCCCAGGGCCAGCAGCTGACCAACAAGCTCTGGAACGCCTCGAGGCTGATCCTGCTGCGGATCGACCCCGCCGCCCGGGCGGCGGTCAGGCCGGGCACGGTCGAGGACCGCTGGATCCTCTCGCGCCTCGAGCGAGCCGCGGCCGAGGTCGGCGGCCGGATCGAGCGCTACGACTTCTCGCACGCCGCCCTGGCGCTGTACGACTTCGTCTACGGCGAGCTGTGCGACTGGTACCTGGAGCTGATCAAGCCGCGGCTGTACGACGGCGACCCCGACGCTGCGGCGACGCTGCTGCACGTGCTCACCGAGACGTTGGCCATCGCCCATCCGATCATTCCGTTCGTCACCGAGGAGATCTACTCCCACGTTCCCGGGGCCGAGGGCCTGCTGGCCGCCCGCACCCGCGGCGCCGCCGCCGAGATCGACGAGCGCGCGGAGGAGTCGCTCGGCCGCGCGATCGAGGCCGTCCAGGCCCTGCGCGCGTGGCGCGATCTCGCCGGCGTCAAGGTCGGCGCCCGGATCACCGCCCGGATCGCCGCCGGTGGATACGACGAGACCGCCGAGCACATCTCCCGCCTGGCCCGCGTCGACTTCTCGGGCGACGGTGGCGAGCCGGTGGCGACGGTCCCGGTTCCCGGCGGCGCGATCGAGGTACTCGGCGGCCAGGAGCTCGATCTCGGCGCGGCCGAGCGCAAGCTGGAGGAGCGGCGGGCCAAGCGCGCCGCGGAGATCGAGCGGGCGGAGCGCAAGCTCGCCAACCAGGGTTTCGTGGCCAAGGCGCCCGAGGAGGTCGTGCGGGCCGAGCGCGAGAAGCTGGAGCGCCTCCGCGAGGAGCTGGACTCGCTTTGACGCCCGAGCAGGCCGAGCGCTATCTGCTCTCGCTCGAGCTGTTCGGCATGCGGTTCGGGCTGGACCGCATGCACCGGATGATGACGGCGCTGGGCAACCCGCAGAGCCGGTTCGAGTCGATCCACGTCGTCGGGACCAACGGCAAGTCCTCGACCGTGCGGATGACCGCCGCGATCCTCGAACGTCACGGTCTGCGCACGGGCGCCTACCTGTCGCCGCACCTGATGTCGTTCACGGAGCGCATCCGGATCGGTGACGAGGATCTCGAGCCGGGGCCCTTCGCCGCCGCGGTGGCCAGGGCCGAGCGGGCGGCGGAGCTGGTGGACCACTCGCTGGCCGGCGATGACCGGGTGACCCAGTTCGAGGCGCTGACCGCGGCCGCCTATTCGGAGCTGGCCGCGCGCAACGTCGACGTGGTTGTCGTCGAGGCCGGTCTGGGCGGTCGCTACGACGCCACCAACGTCCTGCCCTCGAAGGTCCAGGTCCTGACCAGCGTGGGACTCGAGCACACCCGCTGGCTCGGCCCGACGATCGCCCACATCGCGCGTGAGAAGCTCGCCGTGGTCAAGGACGGCGCGACGCTCGTGGTGGGATCCGGCCTGCATCCCGACGCGGAGGCGGAGGCGGCCGCTGTGGCCGCCGCGCACGGCGCGCGGCTGGTCTATGCCGGAGCCGACCGAGGGATTCCCGTGGGGGCGCTCGGCGGCTTTCAGCGGCGCAACTTCGCCTTGGCCGCAACCGCGGCCAAGGCATACCTCGGGGAGCTCGACGGCGCCGCGGTCGCCGCGGCGGCCGCCGACGTGCGCGTTCCCGGACGCCTGCAGATCAGCGGTCAGCGGCCGCTCACGCTGCTCGATGGGGCCCACAACCCCGAGGGCATGGCCGCGCTGGCGGAGTCGCTGGCCGAGATCGTGGCCGGGAGGCGGCTGGTGGCTGTCGTCTCGATCCTCGACGACAAGGACGCGGCGGCGATGCTGGCCGAGCTGCTGCCCGCCTGCGACGCGATCGTCCTCACCAGCAGTCAGAATCCCCGTGCCTTGCCGCCGCCCACCCTCCAATCGCTCGCCCGGCAGCTCGATGGCCCACCGTCGCAGCTCGTGCGCGACCCGGGTGCGGCCCTGGCGCGGGCGCGCGAGCTCGCGGGCCTGAACGGCGTGGTGGTGGCCACCGGCTCGATCTACCTCGTGGCCGATCTGCTGCGACTCGAGGCGGGGCGGTCGGGGCGCGGATGGGTCTCGATGCTGTGAACGACCGCGACCAGAATCCCAGCTTCTTGACCATGATCGGGCTCGTGGCCCTGATCGTCGCGGTGGTCATTCTGGTGTTCTTCGGGATCGGATACCTCTTTGGCCGGGTCTTCCTGTGAGTCGATCCGACCTCGCCGCCTACTACACTCGCGTCGCTAATGAAGTCTCAGGCCGTTTTCGGGATCAATAACAGCGGCGTCAACCTCGCCGTCAACCTGCTCATTCTGCTGCTGGTGGTGGTCTGGCTGGCGCTGGTCTACTGGACCTACGCCGACGCCCGCCGCCGCATCGCGGACCCGCTGCTGATCGGATGTGCGACCGTCGCCTCGCTGTTTCCGTACGTGGGCACGGTCGTCTACATGATCGTCCGTCCGCCTGAGTATCTGGACGACGTGCGCGAGCGCGAGCTCGAGATGCAGGCCGCCGAGGCGCGGCTGGCCCAGCTCGGCTATCACCTGTGCCCGCACTGCGACTTCGAGGTCGAGAAGGACTACCTGCGCTGCCCCAGCTGCATGCGCAAGCTCAAGGATCCCTGCCAGACGTGCGGCAAGCCCCTCGATCCGCATTGGAAGATCTGCCCGTACTGCGAATCGGAGATCGGCGCACCCGCGCCGGCGCCGCGACGGGCGCGCAGGCGCCGTGAGAGCAGCGCCTCCGCCTCCGCCGGCGGCGAGCAGGCCGCCGCCGAGCAGCCGTCCAACACCTGACGAAGCCGCTCGCCGGCCCTATCTACGACCAACCCTGATTCGAGGGAGATGATCCATGGAGCGCACGCTCATCCTCGTCAAGCCTGACGCCTTTGCCCGCAACCTGACCGGCGAGATCATCGCCCGCTTCGAGCGCAAGGGCCTGCGGCTGGGCGCGCTGAATCTGATGACCATGACGCGTGAGCTGGCCGAGCGCCACTACGCCGAGCACGACGGCAAGCCGTTCTTCGGCGAGCTGGTCGAGTTCATCACCTCCGGCCCCCTGGTCGCGATGGTGCTCGAGGGCGAGGGCGCCGTCGAGGCGGCCCGCCAGCTGATCGGGGCGACCAATCCGATGCAGGCCAACACCGGCTCGATCCGCGGCGATTACGCGGTCGCCGTGGGCCAGAACATGGTGCACGGCTCGGACTCCGACGAGTCCGCGGCCCGCGAGATCGGCCTGTTCTTCCCGGACCTGGGCTGACGGCCCCGGGGCCGGCACGTTGCCGCGGCCGCGATTGATCCTCGCCTCGCGCTCGCCGCAGCGCCGCGCGATCCTGGAGCAGCTCGGAATCCGCTTCGAGGTCCGCGCCCCCGACGTCGAGGAGCTCGAGTCCGGCCCGCCGAACGAGGTGGCCAGCGAGAACGCCTATCGCAAGGCCGGCGCGATCGCGGCCGCATCCGGCCCGGATGCGCTGGTGCTCGGCGTGGACACCGTCGTCGCCCTCGGAGCGCGCCTGTACGGCAAGCCGGTCGACGAGACCGAGGCCCGGGCCACGCTCGAGGCGCTCTCCGGGCGTCGCCACGCCGTGGTCAGCGGCCTGTGCCTGATTCTCGGCGAGCACACCCGAACCGCCAGCACCACCACCCTCGTCGAGTTCCGCCCGCTCACCGAGTCCGTAATCGACTGGTACGTCGCCTCCGGCGAATGGCGCGACCGTGCCGGCGGCTACGCGATCCAGGGCCGAGGCTCCGCCCTCGTGGCCACCATCGAGGGCGACTACCAGAACGTCGTCGGCCTCCCCGTCCCAACGCTGCTCGAGCTCGAGCCAGGGCTGCTGGGGAGTAGGGGAGGGTCCCAGGAAGGCCGCGGGCCCCGGCCCTGGACACCTTGAGCGAGCCTTGCGCCTGCCAGCACACGCGGTGTCCACGGCCGGCGTCTCGGCCTACCCAACAGTTCCAGCGTTTTTCGAGCCCAGCACGCCCTCCCGGGCGTCGTTGGCGGACACACGTTCGGTACACTCAGCCGCGGACGGAGTCGGCAGCGTTCTCGCGCCCCACCAGTATTCGCCGGTCCGCCCGTCGTTTTTCCCTACCTCCGTACACGCATGGGCTTCTTCACGTACCTGACCGGATTCGGCGGCCGCGACATGGCGGTCGATCTTGGCACGGCCAACACCCTCGTCTACGTGCGCGGGCGCGGCATCGTGCTGTCCGAGCCGAGCGTGGTCGCGGTCGATTCGCGTACCGGCGAGGTACACGCGGTGGGCATCGAGGCCAAGCGGATGCTGGGGCGCACGCCGGGGACGATCTCGGCCATCCGCCCGCTCAAGGACGGCGTCATCGCCGACTTCGAGGTCACGGAGGAGATGCTCAGGCACTTCATCCAGAAGGTGCATCAGAACCGCTGGGCGCACCCCCGCGTGGTGGTGTGCGTGCCGAGCGGCGTGACCGGCGTCGAGAAGCGCGCCGTTGAGGAGGCGTGCCTGTCCGCGGGGGCCCGCCAGGCGTACCTGATCGAGGAGCCGATGGCGGCCGCGATCGGGGCCGGGCTGCCCGTCGGCGAGCCGACCGGCTCGATGGTCGTGGACATCGGCGGTGGCACCAGCGAGGTGGCGGTGATCTCGCTCGGCGGGATCGTCGTCTCGCAGTCGATCCGGATCGGCGGCGACGAGCTCGACGAGGCGATCATCAACTACGTCAAGCGCGAGTACAAGCTCCTGATCGGCCAGCAGACGGCCGAGGAGCTCAAGCTCGAGATCGGCTCCGCTTTCCCGATGGACGAGGAGGTCCAGGCGGAGATCCGCGGCCGCGACATGGTCTCGGGGCTGCCGAAGACCGTGGTGCTGACCAGCGAGGAGATCCGGGGCGCGCTCGAGGAGCCCGTTTCGCAGATCATCGATGCGGTCAAGGAGACCCTGGACCGGACTCCCCCGGAGCTCGCCTCCGACATCATGGACCGGGGTATCATGCTGGCCGGAGGCGGATCGCTGCTGCACGGGATCGAAGAGCGTCTGCGTCACGAGACGCAGATGCCGGCACACCTGGCGGAGTCCCCGCTGACCTGCGTTGCGGTCGGCTCCGGTAGGTCGTTGGAGGAATTCGAGGCGATCCACCGTTCGAGCAAGAATTCACGTAACCGGCGCCGCCGGTACTAGGTCGTGAGACCGGGTACTAGGCTGGTGCGGAGCACGACCTTGGAGACACGCATCTCGTGTACGACAAGCAAGTCCGTCGGCGGCGCGCGATCCTCGCGATCCTCGTCGCCGTTTCCCTGATCCTTCTCACGGCATACTTCGGCGAATCGCCGAGCAGTCCGCTGCATACGGTGCAGCGCGGGATCGTGGAGGTGCTCTCGCCGATCCAGGAGGGAGCGAGCAAAGCGCTCAAGCCAGTCCGCGACATCGCGGGCTGGTTCTCGGACACCTTCAGCGCCAAGTCGCAGCGCGACCAGCTGAAGAAGGAGGTCCAGACGCTCCGCACCCAGCTCGATCACGCCCAGGCCGCTCTGATCCAGAACGCCCAGCTGTCCAAGCTGGTGGGCCTCGACAACAGCCTCGGCATCGCCTCCTTCCAGCCCGTGACCGCGCAGGTCATCTCGCGTGACCCGACGCTCTGGTACGCGACGATCGAGGTGGACAAGGGCTCCGATGACGGGGTGCGGCTGAACGACCCGGTGGTCGGCGACGGCGGTCTGGTGGGCAAGATCTCGACGGTGATGCCGACCGCGGCGATCGTCACGCTGATCACCGAGCATTCGTTCGCGGTCAGCGCCACGGTGCAGGACTCGCTCGGCGATCAGGGCGTGCTCCTGCCCGAGGTCGGCAACCCGAACCAGCTGCTGCTGCAGAACCTTCCGCGGCGGGCGCCGGTGCAGACCGGCCAGCAGGTGGTGACCTCCGGCTTCAAGTCCGGCTCGCTCGACTCGCTGTATCCCGCCGGGATCCCGATCGGCCAGGTCGCGGACTCCAACGTGCAGGACGACCTGCTGAACAACCAGCAGGTCAAGGTCAACCCGGTCGCCGACCTTCGTCACCTCGACGTCGTGCAGATCCTGACCGCCCCCCACGGCGGATCCCGGCGCGCACAGGTCCCGTGAACGAGAACCTTCGTCTCCCGCTCCGGCTGGCGATCCTCGCCTTCGCCACCGTCGTCCTCCAGCAGGCGGCCGTCGCGCAGGTCTCGATCTTCGGCGTGAGCGCTGACATCACGCCGCTGGTCGTGATGTCGGTCGGGCTGCTCGCCGGCTCCCTCGCGGGAGCGATCATGGGCTTCTTCACCGGGCTCCTGGTCGACCTGATCCTGGTCCAGACGCTGGGCGTGACCTCGCTCCTGTACATCGTGATCGGGTACTGGTGCGGCCGGCTGCGCGAGCTGCGCGACCCGTCCCACGGCCTCGTCCCCCTGGCCATGGGGGCCGCGGCCACGGCGGTGGCGGGCATCGGCCTGGCCATCATCCAATTCCTGCTCGGCGTCGATGCGCCGGTGAGCTTCCTGCTCGCCCAGCAGATCTTCATGACCATCCTCGTCAACACGCTGATCGCGCTCCCGGTGTACGCGCTGGTGCGGCGGATCATCCGCCCGGCCCTCCCCGATGATCCCCGCCGGCGCCGGCGCCGCGCCTACACCACCGGTGGCCTCAGCCCGCTCGAGAGCAGGTCCCAGCGCCTCGGCCAGATCCCGCGCTCCTCGCGATGATCCAGCTCCCCGAAGGCCGCCGCCCCCCGCTGTCGCCCCAGCTCGCCCTCCGGGTGGCGATGTTCGGCGGCTTCGCGCTGATGATGTTCGCGATCATCTTCTTCCGCCTCTGGTACCTGCAGGTGCTGTCCGGCGACCAGTACCTCGCCCAGGCGAGCATCAACCGCGTCCGCGACATCTCGATCCCCGCTCAGCGCGGCGAGATGGTCGACCGCAGCGGCACACCGCTGGTCGAGAGCCGCCAGGCCAGCGCGGTGCAGCTGGCGCCGCCCGATCTCCCCAAGGACCCGACGGCCCGAGCGGCCGAGTTCGCGCGCCTGGCCGGCGTGCTCGGGATGCCCACCAAGACCGCCGTCTGCCGCGTGGGTCCGCAGACTCTTTTCGTCTCCCCGATCGACTGTGCCGTCCGCAAGCAGCAGTACCTGCTCCCGTACGCGAATGTGACGCTGAAGACGGATGTCCCACCGGATGTCCACTACTACCTCGCCGAGCGCGCCGACCAGTTCCCCGGCGTGAGCGAGCCGCAAATCTACGTGCGCTCATATCCGTTCCACGACCTCGCGGCGCAGCTGTTCGGGACGGTCGGGCCGATCAGCCCGGCGGAGCTCAAACAGGCGCGGTACAAGGGCGTGCCGCCGAGCGGGATCGTCGGTCAGACGGGTATCGAGCAGTCCTACGACCACTACCTGCGCGGCTCCGACGGCGCCGAGCGCGTGCAGGTCGACGCGCTGGGTCAGTTCAAGGGCTACCTCGCCCGCAGCGCGCCGATCCCCGGCCACACGCTCAAGCTGTCGCTCGACCTGGGTCTTCAGAAGGCCGGCCAGGCCGCCGTCCAGGACGCGATCAACAACAACCCGCCCGCGGACTCGGGCGCGTTCGTCGCCCTCGACCCGCGCAACGGCGAGGTGCTGGCGATGGGCTCCAACCCGAGCTTCGATCCCAACATCTTCGCCAAGCCGCTGTCCAACGCCGCCTACGCGGCGCTCAACAACCCGTCCCGGAACTTCCCGCTCGTCAACCGCGCGATGGGATCGCCGTATCCCACCGGCTCGACCTTCAAGGTGATCACGGCCACCGCCGCGCTGCAGTCGGGCACGATCACCCCCAGCACCGTCATCGACGACCCGGGCAAGATCACGGTCAGCGGCCAGACGTTCCAGGACTCGGGCGGCGCCGGCGCGGGGGCGGTGTCGCTGGTCGACGCGATCCGGGTCTCCTCCGACGTCTTCTTCTACACGCTCGGGGCGCAGATGAACTCGGCCAAGCCGAAGGGCGGCCCGCTTCAGTACTGGGCCAACCAGTACGGCATCGGGCGCCCGACCGGGATCGACATCTCGGGTGAGTTCAACGGCATCCTGCCCTCGCCGGCCTGGCGCGCGATGCGCAACCGCGAGGAGCTCGCCTGCGAGCACCGCCACCACGACACGATTCCGTGCGGGTTCAGCGACCTGCGCCCGTGGTCGATCGGCGACAACATCCAGCTCGCCACCGGCCAGGGCGACCTCGAGGCGACGCCGCTGCAAATGGCCGTGGTGTACTCCTCGGTGGAGAACGGCGGCACGATCGTGCGCCCGCACGTCGGTCTCCAGGTTCAGGACGACAACGGCAACGTGCTGCAGAACATCGATCCCCCGCCGCAGCGCCACATCGGGGCCGATCAGACCAACCTCCAAGCGATCAGGGACGGTCTGCGCGCGGCCGCCTCCCAGCCGGGCGGCACCTCGGCCGACGTGTTCGCGGGCTTCCCGGAGCCGGTCTACGGCAAGACCGGAACCGCCCAGCACGCGAACGCGGCCGACCAGTCGTGGTATGTGTGTTACGTGCCCGACCCCAAGCGCCCGATCGTCGTTGCCGTGACGATCTTCCAGGGCGGCTTCGGAGCGATGGCCGCGGCCCCGGCCGCGCGCGAGATCCTGTCGCAGTGGTTCTTCGGCAACAGGGGCAAGTTCCTCGCCGGCTCCTCGAAGACGCGATGAGCGTGACCTCCCTGCAACCGGCGGAGGAGCAAGCGGGCCCGCGCCCGCGCGCGTTCCCGTTGTTCGATCCCTTGCTGGCGCTGGCCGCTCTCGGGCTGGTCGCCTGCTCGCTGGTCACGCTGCACGGCGCCACCCGGAACTCGATTCCCGGCCAGCCGCTCTACTACGTCGAGCGCCAGGGGATCTACGTCGCCCTGGGCATCGTGGTCGCGTTCGTGCTCTCGCGCTTCGACTACTCGCGGCTGCGCGAGTACAAATTCGGCCTGTACGCGCTCCTGGTCGCCTCCAACCTGCTCGTGCTGGCCATGGCCAGCGCGACCCGAGGCTCGCGGCGCTGGATCACCCTCCCGTTCTTCCAGGTCCAGCCCTCGGAGTTCGGCAAGGTGCTGCTGATCACTGCGCTGGCCGGGTTCGTGGTCGACCGCTCTCGCCGCCTGCACGAGTGGAACACCACCGCTCGGATCATGCTGCTGGCGCTTGGCCCCGCGGCGCTGGTGATCGTCCAGCCCGACCTCGGCACCGGCCTGGTGTTCGTCGCCGTGGCCTTCACGCTGCTGTTCGTCGCCGGGACGTCCTGGAAGCAGCTGACCGCCCTGGTGGCGATGTTCGCGGCCTCGATCGCGATCGTGCTCGCCGCCGCGCCGGCGGTCGGCGTCCACGTGCTCAAGCCCTACCAGGTGCAGCGCCTGACCGGATTCCTCAGCCCTTCACACGACGTTAGGAACCAGACCTACCAGATCACCCAGTCGATCGTTGCGATCGGCTCCGGTCAGAAGACCGGGCGTGGCACGGCAAATGCGAGCCAGACGAGACTCCATTTCCTGCCTGAGAGCCAGACCGACTTCGTCTTCGCGGTCGTGGGGGAGACCTACGGCTTCGTCGGTGCCGCGCTGGTGCTCTCGCTGTATGCGCTATTGATCTGGCGGGGTCTTCGCATCCTCACGATGTCCAAGAACCTCTACGGCGCCTTGATCGCCGGCGGCATCCTCTCGATGCTGATGTTCCAGGTCTTCGTAAACGTGGGCATGACCGTCGGGATCATGCCCATCACCGGCGTCCCGCTGCCGCTCATGAGCTACGGCGGCTCGTCGGTGCTCGTCACATTCATCGCCCTCGGCCTCCTGCAGTCGATCTACCTCCAGGCCCGGATCGCGACTGCCGGGAAGGCCCGGACGTTACTTTCGTAATGCCGGCCCACTGAGCGCCGGCCCTATTTTCACAAAGGACTGACGACAATTGAAGAAGCAAGTGCTGGTCAGCGTCGACCGGGGGGAGACCCGGGTCGCGCTGCTCGAGGCGACGGGCACAGTCCCCGCCCGCAAGCCCGGCTCAGCCACGAGGCGGCGCAGTAGGCCCGCCACTAAGCCGGGTGCCGGCTACCAGGTCGCCGAGCTCTATCTGGAGCGCAAGGGCGCACGCTCGATCGTGGGCAACATCTACAAGGGCCGCGTGGACAACGTCCTCGCCGGTCTCGAGGCTGCCTTCGTCGACATCGGCCTGGAGAAGAACGGCTTCCTGCACGTGGACGAGATCGTGCTCCCCGGGGTCGAGACGCCCCGCCGCGGCCGCGGCGGCGCGCGCGACGGGCGCAACATCACGGACATGCTCAAGCCGGGGCAGGACATCGTCGTCCAGGTGGTCAAGGACCCCCTGAAGACCAAGGGCGCGCGCCTGTCGATGGATCTGACCATCGCCGGTCGCTACATGGTCTACGCGCCCTACGGCGAGGGCGTCGGCGTCTCGCGCCGGCTCGATGACAAGGAGCGCGAGCGTCTGCGCAAGCAGGCCGCCAAGCTCGAGCTCAAGGGCGGCGGCGCGATCATCCGCACCGCCGCGCAGGGCGCCCAGCGCGCCGACCTGGAGCGAGAGCTCCTATACCTGTTCAAGCTCAACGAGGTTCTGCAGAAGCGCGTCGCCGATACGCCGGCGCCGGCGCTCGTCTTCCAAGAGGCCGATCTCTCGGTGCGGGTCGTGCGCGACATCTTCTCGGCCGCGTTTGAGCGCGCCATCGTGGACGATCCCAAGCAGCACCACCGGCTGGTTTCGTTCTTCTCCCGCACCGCTCCCGACCTGGTCGACCAGGTGGAGCTGTGGGAGGAGCCCACGCCGCTGTTCGAGGCGTTCGGCGTCGAGCAGGTGCTCGCGTCGACCCTCTCGCGCCGCGTCGACCTTCCCAGCGGCGGCTACCTGATGATCGACTACGCCGAGGCGCTGACCGTCATCGACGTCAACTCGGGCAGCTTCATCGGCCGCGGCAAGGGCGCCCGGCTCGAGGACACGATCACCAAGACGAACCTCGAGGCCGCCGACGAGGTGGTGCGCCAGCTGCGGCTGCGCGACATCGGCGGGATCATCGTCATCGACTTCATCGACATGGCGCGGGCCCGCAACCGCGACGCGGTGCTGAAGACCCTGCGCAAGGCGCTGGACGAGGACCGCACGAAGACCTTCGTGGTCGAGATCTCACCGCTCGGCCTGGTCGAGATGACACGCCAGAACGTCACCGACGGGGTCCGCGAGATCATGACCCGCCCGTGCCCGACCTGCGACGGCGAGGGCGTGATCAAGTCCGAGGAGACAATCGCGATCGAGTTCGAGCGCCGGATGCGTGACCTGGCCAAGGGGTCCTCCGCCGAGGCGTTCCTGCTCCAGATGAACCCACGCGTCAGCGCCGAGTTCACCGGCAACGACGCCCGCGTGCTACAGCAGATCGAGGCCGAGACGGGGAAGTGGTTCCACTTCGAGGGCTCTGAGGGCCTGCCGCTCGATCACTTCGCCGTGCTGCTCGAGGGCGATCGGGACGAGGTGGTGGAGCGCGCGCTGCCGTTCCGCGAGGGCGAGGAGGTCCACGTCGAGATCGTCGAGCCCCACATGTACAGCCCCGGCGACGCGGTGGCCAAGGTCGACGGCTACATCATCTCGGTCAGAGGCGGCACCCGCTACGTCGGCGAGAAGCATCTGGTCCGGATCGAGGAGGTCGGCCGCACGGCCGCGGTGGCGTCGCTGGTCGACCTCACGCTGGAGGAGCTTGCGGCCAACCAGAGCGGGGATGACGTAGAATCAAAGCCTCGGCGCCGTGGCCGCAGAGGCGGACGGCGCCGTTCTGGTGCCAAGGCCGAACCCTCGGCTCCGGCCGCTTCGGAATAAGAATCATGTACGCGATCGTCAAGACCGGTGGTAAGCAGTCCCGCGTCGAGGAGGGCCAATGGCTCCTCGTCGAGCGCCTGCCTGCCGAGGATGGCGCCAGCATCGCGCTTGAGCCGCTGCTGATCGTGGACGGATCCGACGTAGTCGACGGCGCCGGCCTGGACGAGGCCCAGGTCGAGGCCAAGGTGCTCGCCCATGAGCGCGGCCCCAAGCTCCGCGTGGTCAAGTTCAAGCCCAAGCGCGGCTATAAGCGCCATAACGGTCACCGCCAGGATCTGACCCGGATACAGGTCACCGGCATCAAGCTCGGAGGCCGCTCGGCCTCGAACAAGGAGTCCGCCGCCTCGCCCGCCCCGGTGGCGGCGCAGGCTCCGGCCGCGACGCCGGCGCCGGTGGCCGCGAGCGGAACGGCCCCCGCCGCCGAGGTGGCCGAGAACTTCTCGGCTCCCGAGGCCGTGGCGGCGACCGAGGCCGCGGTCACGCCGGACGTCGGCACGGCCGGCGCTGCGGCTGCTGGCGCGCCT
>JADGPN010000194.1 GCA_017882465.1 Solirubrobacteraceae bacterium | reverse complement strand
CCGCGCGATCGTCGAGTTCTCGGCTGCGTACGCCGACCAGAACCAGATCGACTACCAGGAGCTCGTCGAGGCCGTTCGAGTGGGACGGATCGCGGCCAAAACCGGGCTCTGAGGAACCGCAACGGCAGCCGGCCGGCCGCGTCACCCCGCGCGGCCGGCCACTCACCTACGGCTCTAGCGGAACAGCCCGGGTCCCGGGCGCCGGTCGCGCCGGTCATCGCGCCGGTCGCGGCGGTCATGTCCGCCGCCGATCAGTCCCGGTCGACCGATTCGCTTTCCGAGTGGCATCTCAGACTCCCTCCATCGTCGATTGGCGGTCCGCCTCGATCGCGGCCACGAGCGCCTGCGTCGGGATCCGGCCGCTGGTCACAGGGAGGCCGCCGGCCTGGCGAACGGCAGCGCCGAACGGCGCGGCCCAGGTGTTCTCCCACACCAGGAGCGCGGCCCTGGTGCCGGGATCCAGCGAGCGGCTGATCTCCTCCACGTTCTCCTCGGCGAGGAGCACGGCGAGATCCGCCTCCAGCGCGCGCAACTGCCCGATCTCGCTGTCGTCGACCTCGCGCAGCTCAACTGCCTCCACGGACCCGTCGGCGTGCTTGGTCAGCAGCAGCAGGTCGAGCACCCGTACGGTGTTGCTCTCGACCAGAGCTGTCAGCTCGTCGGCGATCTCGCCCGACAGGTTTGCCTCGCCGGCTGGGAACTCGATCACGAGGTAGTCGACCGGTCCGAGCGTGTCAACGTCGATATCAGTCATTGCTGTACACCCATCGGTCACGGAAGGCGGCGGCACCTCGGGCCGGCCGGCGGCAGGCTCACCTGCCTTCCTGAAGTTGAGCCCACGGTACGCGAGTCCCACAGCCGCGAGCCTCAACCACATCGGTCGATCCCGGGTCGTGAACGGTGACGCCCGTGCGGTGGGAGGAACGGCGCGAACCCACGCGAACGTTGCTCGTGTGGCCGACGAGCAACCAGGCCGGCTGCGCCGGCGCCGGCGCGATGGTGCAACCCGCCGTGAGACCCGATTGCAGCGCGCTGAGCGCATCAGTGACGCGTACGGGCTCGTCCTCTTCCTGATTCTCGTCACGTTCGTCGTGACGATGACGTTGCCCCAGGAGGGGAAGGCGGGGCGAGTGGCCGCGATCGCCGCCAGTGCTCTGACGTCGATCGTGGCCCTGACCAGCTCTGACGTGCGCGCCGCGCGGGTGCGACTGGCGGCCATCGTCTCGGCGGTGGCGATCGTGCTGGCTGTGCTCGGCGTGGCGATCCCGTCCGATCCTCTCCTCGGGGCTGCGTTCCTGGCCGAAACGGTGTTGCTCGCCGTCGCGGCAGTCACGATCCTGCGTCGCGTGATCGGCGCGATCGACGTTGACTTCCGCACGATCCTGGGCGCGATCAGCGTGTTCACGATGCTCGGCCTGCTCTTCAGCTCCGCCTACCTGGCGCTCGCGCGTTTTCAGAGCGGCGAGGTCTTCACCGGCGTGTCCAATCCGCGCAGCAGCGACTTCCTCTTCTTCAGCTACACCACCCTGACCACCACCGGCTACGGCAACCTCGTTCCGGCAGGGGTGGTGGGGCAGAGCATCGCGGTGTTCGAGATGCTGATCGGGCAGATCTTCCTGGTCACCCTGGTGGCGGGGCTGGTCAGCCTGTGGCGGCCGGGCTCCAAGCTTCCCGCCGACGAGAAGCGCGGCTGATCAGACACTGGTGGTGCGTACACCCTCGTCTGTGACAGGGGCCTGTGTGAGCATCGGGAGATGCTGCGGCTGTTCGGTGTCGTGCTCACAGTCGGCCTGGCGGACGGGCTCAATCCCACCACCGTCGGACCGGCGCTATACCTGGCGACGGTGCACGGGCGCCGCGTGCGAGTGGCGCAGTTCACGGTCGGCGTGTTCACGGTCAACTTCGTGGCCGGCGTGGTGCTGACGAGCGTGCCGATGGAGATCGTCCTGCTGCTGGTCTACAACGCCGCGTTCGTGCTCTCGCTGCTGGCGATCCTCGTGGTGCTGCTCGTGGGTGGCGAGCGAGCTGACCGCTGGCTCCAGGCGGGCGGCGCCTGGCTGCGGCGGCGTTGGCCGGTGGTGCTGGCCACGCTGCTGCTCCTCGTCGGGGCCGGCCTGACCGTGGTCGGCGGTACGGGCCTGGTCAAGCAGTAGCGCGCCAGTAGCGCAGCCGGAACGGCGATCGGGGCTGACTTCATCCACATCGGTTGAGGCCCGCGCGGCACCCGCGGCGCTTAGATCGAGAGATACCACTGATCTCAACTGCAAGGACGGTGAACGATGTCGCCTCTTCTCTGGATCGTCCTGGCCGTCATCTACGTGGCGTGCTGGATCTATTTTGGGCTCTACCGGCCGCTCGGACTGCTCTTCTGGGGCACCCTGGGAGCGCTGACGGGGGGCGCTCTCGGCGCGGGCGCCGAGAGCGCCTTCAAGCCGATGATCGACGAGCTCGAGGGTCGCCTCGCTCCCGACGCCTCGATGCTCGTGCTCGTGGGCGAGACGCAGACAGTCGATCAGTTCGTGACCGCGTCGGGTGGAACCGGTGGCCAGCTTCTGCGCGCGCCGCTCACCAGCGAGCAGGCGGCCGAGCTCAACAAGGCGGCAGTCCCCGCCTGAGGTCCTCCTCGCAGACGCTGCACCGGGCCGGCCGCTCAGGCGGCCAGGCCGAGCTCTTCGAGCCGCTCCACGGCGCTGGAGCGGCTGGCGACACCGAGCTTGCGGTAGATGGAATCCGTGTGCGTCTTGACCGTCGCCCGCGACAAGAAGAGGCGGTCACCGATCTCCTGCAGCGATAGGTGGCTGGGTAGGAACGGCACCAGTCGCAGCTCGGAGGGGGTGAGCTCCAGGTCGCCGCCGCTGCTCAACCGCGCGTCGAGCGCTGCGAGCCGGACCCGCAGCTTCCCCGGATCCGGGTAGAGATCGAGCGCTGCTCGCGCGATGTCGGCCAGGCCCAGGCCCGCGTCGGTGTCCCCGAGATCGAGGCTCATGTCCGCGCAGCGGAGGCTGATGTCGGCCTCGAACCAGCGAAGGGCGTGCAGCATGGGGAGCAGGCGCCGGACGTGGTCGAGCGCCTTGCCGGCCTGGGGAAGAAGACCGTCGTGCAGCAGCACTGCGGCGTGTGCGGTGTACGCGGCTGTGCTTTGCAAGACATCATCCAGGCCGCTCTCGGCGCTCATTGCGCGGGCGTCGCGTGCCCATTTGCGTGCTCGCCGCCAATCCCCGGCGTCCGCCGCCGCCAGGGCCGAGTAGCCGAGGCAGTTGACGGTGATGAAGTTGAGATCGGTACGGCCCCTGGTGACCGCGAGGACCTGAGCGGGTGCCTTGATCGCCTGTCCTGGGTTTCCGCTGAGGAGGTGGGCGGTCGCGACGCCGCGCCCCCGTCCATGATCCACCGCGTTCCTGCCCTCCGCTCGGCCTCGACCACGAACTCGGCGTCACGGAGCATCTGCGAGATCCCGTCCGCGGCGAGAGTCGCGCGCACGTTGGCCAGCGAGGAGCGCAGCGACGTCGCGCCGTCTGCCGACGGGACGTCGAGATCGCCGGCCGTCTCGGCCACGGCCACGAGGCCTCCGCGGCCTCGCCTGACAGCAGCGCGATCCAGGCTCCGGCGAGCGCGAGTTGGGGGTTTGATCCCATCTCCTCGCGCGTGCATCGGCCCATCCAGCCGCGTACGGTCTCGATCTGTCCGCGGGCGATCAGCGACTCTCCGGAGCGCAGCAGGATTCGGCCGGCGCGCTCGAGGTCGCCCCTGTGTACGCGTACTCGAACGACCTCGCGGGTGTCCCCGCGTTCGTCGTGCCACGCCGCCGCGCGGCGCAGAATGCCGGCGACGAGGTCCGGAGACTGGCGCTGCATTTCGGACTCCAGGAGCTCTCTGAACAGGTCGTGGTAGCCGTACCACTCCCCGTCACCGTTGAGCGCGACGATGAACAGACTCTCGCGCTCCAGTGCGGCGATCATCCGGCCTGAGTTCTCGATCCCCAGCGCGGCATCGCACAGTGAAGCGCTCATGCGGCGCAGCAGCGACGAGCCGAACAGAAACGCCCGCCTCTCCGCGGGCTGACCCCCAACCGCCTCCTCCAGGAGGTAGGCCGCCACCTCAAGTGAGCCACCGAGCGCGATCGCGGGGCGGCCGAGCGCGATCGACGGCCCGTCTGGGGAGAGCATGGCCAGGGCCATGCCGGTTGCCCAGCCTTCGGCTCGCCCGCGGATCTGGTCGACCTCTTCGTCGCTCAGCACGACGCCACCGTCGCCGAGCAGCGCACCCGTCTCGCGTGCGTCGAAGGCCAGATCGGCCGCCCGCAGATCAAGAACCTCGCCGGCCGCGCGCAGGCGCGCCAGCGGCACCTCGGGCTCCGTGCGGCTCACGAGCACCAGCTGCGACCCGGCCGGAGCGTGCTCGATCAGGAACGAGACGATGACCAACGAGTCGGGATGAGTGACCTGATCGAGGTCGTCGAGCACGAGAATGGACGGGTCGCAGCCGGCCATCTGCTCGGCCACGCCCGGCAGGACGACGTCCTCGATCCTGGGAGCCGGGGAAGTGAGCTCGAGCATTAGTTCTGGGCGCACCGCGTAGAGCTCGCCGAGCATCGCGACGACATCCCGTAGCAGCACCATCGCGTCGTTGTCAGCGTACTCGAGCGCACTTCCGCCACTATGGTGCCGAGATGGGTCTCAGTGTGACGAAAGGGCCGACGAGCGGGGACTGCTCACACGTGCACCGATGGCCGACCCTGTCACACCGGCGCGCGCCCCGGCCGGCGGCGGTAGCGTCGTCGCCACCGCACCGGCGGCCCGCCCCGAGCAGCCCAAGTTCATCCCATTCGGACGAGGCACCGCCTGGGCCCCGCGCCATTGAATGCACGCATCGTCGTGCTGGGAACGGAGCGCAGAGATGGCTGACAAGAGGCAGAAGCGGCTGGCGGAGGGGATCGAGCCCTTTCTGGTCAAGGCCGGCTCGGAGGTGACGCTGAGCAAGGACTTCGATCCGCGATTCAAGGCCGGGGTGAAGAAGAAGAAGGACGGCGTCCGGCTGTTGGCCGAGGGCAAAGAGCGCCTGGCTGAGTATCAGGCCCGCCTGGCGGCTCAGGACACGTGGGGCGTGCTGATCGTCCTGCAGGCGCTCGATGCCGCCGGCAAGGACGGGACGATTCGCCACGTGATGAGCGGCGTGAACCCGCAGGGCGTGAAGGTGAACGGGTTCAAGGTCCCGTCGGCGGAGGAGCTGGGCCACGACTTTCTCTGGCGCTACGCGCAGCGTCTGCCGGCGCGGGGGGAGATCGGGATCTTCAACCGCTCCCATTACGAGGAGGTTCTCGTGGTTCGGGTCCATCCCGAGAATCTCGATCGCCAGCAGCTCCCGGAGGCGGCGAAGCAGGGCGACGTCTGGAAGCGCCGCTACCGCGAGATCAACGACTGGGAGCGCTACCTCTCCGGCAACGGGCTTCGCATCGTGAAGCTGTTCCTCAACCTGTCCAAGGAGGAGCAGCGCACGCGCTTCCTGCGCCGCCTCGACCTGCCCGACCACAACTGGAAGTTCTCCGCCGGCGACGTGAAGGAGCGCGCCCACTGGGACGAGTACCAGAAGGTCTTCTCGGAGATGCTCACGCACACCAGCACCGAGTGGGCGCCGTGGTACGTGATTCCCGCCGACCGCAAGTGGTTCGGGAGGATCGCCTCGCTGGCCGTGATCGGGCATGCCCTGATGGAGATCGACCCGCAGTTCCCGACCGTGAGCAGGGCGCGGCGGCAGGAGCTGCTCGAGATCAAGGAGAGCCTCGAAGAGCAGGCACCCAAGGGAGCCGCCGCGGACCCGTTCGAGGCCGAAGAGGAGCGCAAGCGCAAGGCGAGGAAGGCCGGCCCGAACCACGGCGACCAGGCCGTCGCCGCCGGACCTGGGGACTGATCCGATGGAGTGGACCCTGGCCATCGCCGCGGCGACGCTCCTCGGTGTCGCGGCGATGTCGAGGCTGCTGACGGGCACGCCCGTGACCCCGGCGATGGTCTTCACCGTGGTCGGACTGATCTTCGGGCCGCTCGTGCTCGGCGACATCGACCCGTCCACCTCAAGCTCCACCGTCCGGTCGCTGGCCGAGGCGACCCTGGCCCTGGTGCTGTTCTCGGACGCCGCCCGCATCGATCTGGGCAAACTGCGTCAGGAGCGCGCGCTGCCGGTTCGGCTGCTGGGGATCGGGCTTCCCCTGACGATCGTCGCCGGAGTGGTGGCCGCGGGGTGATCTTCCCTGACCTGAGCGTGACCGAGGCGCTGGTGCTGGCGATCGTGCTCGCCCCCACCGACGCCGCGCTGGGTCAGACGGTGGTGACCAACGTCAGGGTCCCCGATCGGATCCGCGAGGCGCTGAATGTCGAGGGGGGCCTCAACGACGGCATCTGCGTCCCGCTGCTGCTGATCGTGCTCGCGGCGGCCGAGGCAGAGTCGCACACCACTGGGGGCCATGCGTTCAAGATCGTGGTGGAGGAGATCGGCTATGGCCTGCTGGCGGGCGTCGGCGTCGGAGCGCTCGTGGCGGCGGTGATCGTGTACGCCGGGGGGCGGAAGCTGATCGCCCCCTCGTGGCTGCAGACCGTGGCCGTGGCCGGGGCGTTCCTGGCCTATGGCGTGGCCGCGGCACTCGGGGGTTCCGGATTCATCGGGGCGTTCGTCGCCGGGATGACCTTCGGCCATCTCGTGCGCCGGGACACCGAGCCGCTGACCGTGTTCACCGAGGATTTCGGGCAGCTGCTCGACGGCCTGACCTTCATCATGTTCGGCGCGGTGCTGCTCGGACCGGTGCTCCAGGACCTGCACTGGAGCGCGGTTCTGTACGGCCTGCTCAGCCTCACGATCGTGCGCATGATCCCCGTCGGCCTGGCCCTGATCGGCACTCATGCGCGCTGGCCGACGGTCGCGTTCCTGGGCTGGTTCGGCCCCCGCGGCCTGGCCTCGATCGTGTTCGCGGTGATCGTGGTCGAGGATTCGCACCTGCCCCAGGTGGGGACGATCGTGTCGGCGACGTACATCACGATTGGCCTGTCGGTCCTCCTGCACGGCCTCACCGCCTCGTCGCTGGCCGACCGCTACGCCCGCTGGTTCCGCTCCCACCCCAAGGACGAGCGACCGGCGATGGAGGCCAAGCCGACCGAGATCGGCCGTGTCCGCGGGCCGGCAACGGTGGCGGTGGTCGGCGAGTCGGCGCTGACGGCGCCAGACGGACAGCCTGGATGGGTGGACCCGCCCGCAGCGGTGGGCCCGAGCGGCTGACCAGAGGTCCGCGTCTCACCCGGCTCCAGCAGGCTCGAGCGCATCAGGCGCGGATGCATCGGGTGGCGTGGCCCCTGCGGCGACACCGTGACGGGTGTTCGCCCCGACCCTCTCCAGCTCTCGCACGTGCCGGGAGATCTTGACCGCCGCCGGGGTGAGCGGGCCGGCGAGGACGAGGCCGACCATTCCGAACAGGCATCCGCCGCCGAGGGTGACGATCAGGACTGTTGCCTATAGGTCATCCTAGGCTGGTTGTTGCCTCGACCGCCGCCGGGAGAGGGCTTAGTTGTTGCCTGCCCCCTGTGTGGAGGGCCATGAGCGGAGCAGCTCCTCTCGGCGGGCGGTGAGGTGCCGCAAGCGGCAACAGGACGTAGCCCCACTTTGAGGGCCTGTCTATAGGCATCCGCAACGGCAGCTCTTGGTCGGGCGCTGTGAAGTGTTCTTTGACCAAGAGAGGTAGTTCAGATGAGAAGTTACGCCGGCGTTGATTGGGCGTCGGAGAAGCACGATGTGCTCGTCGCGG
>JADGPN010000193.1 GCA_017882465.1 Solirubrobacteraceae bacterium | reverse complement strand
CTTCTCCGACCACGAGGTAAATCTAAAGATCCTGCTCGATGCGGCGGTAGCCGACGGCGAGATCACGATCTCACGGCGCAACGAGCTGCTGGCCGCGCTGATGGACGCCGTCGCCAAGCACGTCCTCGACGAGAGCTACGCCCAGGCGCTGGCGCTGAGCCTCGAGTGCGGACAGGCTTCCGGCTTGCTCGACCTCCATGCCCAGCTCATCGACAACCTCGACCGGAGAGGCCAGCTCGATCGCGAGCTCGGAGAGCTCCCGCGCGCAGAGGACATTCGGGAGCGGAAGGCCGCGAACGAGGGCCTGACTGGTCCTGAGCTCGCGGCCCTACTCGCCCACGCAAAGATCAGCCTCCACACCGACCTGCTCGAGTCTGACCTCCCGGACGACGAGTATCTCGGCAGCAAGGTCCTGGACTCCTTAATGGGGTCGCTGCGCGAGCGCTTCCGGCTCCACATGCGCCACCATCCTCTGCGTCGCGAGATCATCGCCACCGACCTCGCTAACAGCATCGTCGACTACGCGGGGACGACATTCGTGTCTCGGTTGGCCGAGGAGACCGGCGTCGACACCGCGCACATCGCGCGAGCCTACGCCGTCGCGGGCGCGATCTTCGAGATGAACGGATTCTGGCGCGAGGTCCGGACGCTCGACGACGTCGTTGACGAAAAGACACAATTCAAGATGTTGCTGCAGGGACGCAGGCTCGTCACCCGCGCTGCACGGTGGCTGGTCCGCGAGCGGCGCCCTCCGCTCGACATCGGCGCGGCGATCTCCGACTACGCCCCCGGCGCGGCCACCCTGTCCGAGGTGCTACCGGAACTGCGGAGCGACCTTGACGGCGACGCATGGCATGCCCGCGTAGCGGAATTCGCGAATGCCGGCGTTCCGGGCGCGCTCGCATCGCGCGTCGCCGCGCTGGATGCCCTGTTCTTCGCGTTCGACGTCGTCGAGATCGTCCGTGGAACCGAAGCGCCCGTCCGCCGCGCCGCCGGCATCCACTTCGGGCTCGACCGCCGCCTGAAGTTGGCTTGGCTTCGCAATCGCATCCTCGGTTTACCTCGCGCCAACCGCTGGCAAACGCTCGCCCGTGCCGCCCTGCGCGACGACCTGTACAAGACCCACCGGGCGCTCACCGCGGCAGTCCTCGAGGCGTCTTCCGCCTCTATCGAGCGCGACGCGGCGATTGACGAATGGCTCGCAGCCGGCGCTGCAAGAGTTGAGCGGTTTCTGCAGACGCTCGCGGACATCCGGGCAGCGCCCGGAAACGACTTCACGACCCTCTTGGTCGCAGTCCGTGAGCTCGACAACCTGATTCCCTCCAGCTCGGACTGAGGGCGGCGCACGCATCGGCGACTCCACCAATCGTCAGACGAGCCGCGCCCGCTCAGAACCAGCCGGGTGGGGCGGCGGGAGCTCGAGGCCTTCAAGCGCCATTACTTCGGACTGTGGGAGTCGGAGGGCATGCCGGTCCCGCTCGAGCTGGCCCAGCACCTCGTGCTCGGCGCGGTCGAGTATGCGCGGAGCCTCGGCTTCAGGCCGCACCGGGACTTCAGGCGGACCCGGCGCGCGCTGGGATCCTGGGACGGACCGAGTGCGATCACGTTTGGCAAGGATGGCAAGCCGCTGTACGTGAACGGTCCCTACGACGACCCCGAGCGGGTGCTCGCGACGCTGGAGCGCGTGTCGGTCGTGACGGCTTTCATTACAGCGTCTCGCTCGGCGAAGCCGACGGACTCGGCGACGGCTACCACTACACCGCCACGCTGACCGATCTCGACGAGCTGAGCGGCGCCGCCTAGCGCACACGGGCAGAGAGCGGACCCTGCGCTACGCCAGCCGGCGCTGCCCGACCCACCCGCTGCCGAGATCGTCCAGCAGCTCGTCGAGCAGCGACTCCTCGTGGATGCCGGCGCTCGCGTCGACCGTGCGCCACGGCCGCGCGCCGGCGCGCTTCAGCACCCGGGCGGCGATCGCCGCGCCGGCCTCGTCGCCGTCGGCATGGACGAGGATCTCGATGCCGGCGGCCTCGGCGGCGTCGAGGATCGCGGCGACCGCGGTGTTGGGCCATCCCGCCGTGCAGAGCAGCGACGGACAGCGAGTGCCGAGCGTGCTGGCTGCGGCGGCGACGATCGACGGGTTCTCGCAGACGAAGAGGACCTCGCCTGCGAGCCGCGGCGGCTCGGCGCGCAGCTCGGCCAGTGTCAGCACCAGCGGTCGGCCGGCGCGCGCGGCGGCGCGCAGCCGCCCCGCCAGATAGCCGCGCGCGAGTCGGTGCGGCCGGAGCCCGAGTGTCAGCACCGTGCACGACAGCTCGTCGCAGCTGACGCCGACCCGCGCCCACACCGCGCGCCACTCGTCCGCTGACGCGGGTTCGCGCGGCGGCGCGTGCTCGAGTGCGAACAGCGCCGCCGTCACGAGGCGGCCGAGCGGTCGTGCGCGGTCGAGCGCGTGGGCGTCGCCTCCGGCGTGCGAGGCGGCAAGCGCGGCGAGTGGCTGGCCGTCGGACGGGAGCACGGACAGCACGTCGAGCGCCTGGAGCGCCAGCGCTGTGCGCTCCGGGGTGGCCGCGCCGAACCGCTTGCGTGCGTGCTCGAGCCATGGCGCAAGGGCCGGCCTGCGCGCCTGCGGGTGGCGGAGCACGCGCGCCCACGCGGCGTCTCGGGCCGATGCGGCCGCGGCGCTCGCGGCGCGGCGGTTGCCGAGGGGGCCGTCGATCGCCACCAGCGCTTCCTCGAGCGACACCGCAAGCCGCGACTGACGCAGCTGGGCGTCGAGACGCGGCATCTTGATCCGCGCGTCGCCGCCAGGCGAGAACGCGCGCTGCGGAGTGAGCAGTCCGTTCAAGGTGTGCGCTTCGTCTGGCGAGAGCATCGTCAGCCGCAGCGTTCCGTATGGACCGGCGTTGCGCTCGAACCGTTCGCGGGCGGCGAACAGCAGCCGCCGCAGGCCTGGCCTATGTAGGTAGGCCAACGTCTCGGGGCTGACGTCCGCCACCGCCGGCTGCCGACTCACGCTGCCTCGGTCACCTCCACTCGCCTGCGGCCGTCTGCCCCACGGCTGTGACGTCCTGCTCGTACGACTCGCGCAGCCCGTGCTCAGCACTCGCCGCGTCCGCTTCCAGCGAAGCCAGGCGCGCGCGGAGCTGCTCGACGCTAGCGCCGACGACGGCCGCCGCCTCCCGGTACGCGCCGGCGCGGGCGCTCGCTTCATGCTCGCACGCGCGAGCGCGCTCCTGCGCAACCGTCCGCGCACGTGCGGCGCGTCCCGCATGGTCCAGCGAGGGCGGGGCCGGCGCCCGTTCGGGTGCCGGATCGTGTTGGCTGCGGGCCGCCTCGATCGCCATCGTCGACGCATCGTGAACTGCGGGTCGGACGGAACGGCGGCGACGAATTCGTCACGGCTTTCGTCACACCTGACGTGGGTGCGGCAGCGCCATCCTGTCCGACCCGCCGTCTACCTTCCGTCGCGCCATGGATCCAAACCCAGCCGCCGTCCGCGTAGCCAACGATGCCCGTCTGCGTCTCGCGATGCACGAGATCGTCGCCACGCATCTGTGGGACGACGACCCGCCAGAGGCATGGGGAGCTGCGGCACGGCTCGGACACCCTCGCCGAGCCGCGGCTGAGGTCAGCTGTGCGCCGTTACGGCGGGAACGCATCGAGATGCTGCGGCTCGTCCGATCTCAGCACGGTCGTCGCGGGGGGCCGGTGCGTCCGGCGGCCACGCAAGGATTCCCGGCGTGATCGCCCTTCACGCCATCTGGTCGCGGGACTCACAGCTCTGCATCTGGTGCGAGGACGCCGCGCTGCCGGCGCGGGCTGCCAAGCGACGCGGGCGGGTGCCGGAGAAGCCACGACCGCGCGCGCATCCGTTCGCCGGCTCGGTCACAGAGCTGCGCGAAGCTCTCGCTCGCCTCGGTATCGCGTTGGCGGCCGAGGAGTACACCGATCACCTGGTCACCCTGGCGTTGCCCTCCTTCAGGGACGGGCCGCAGCATTCGCCACAGCTCTTGCGTCCAGACGACGATGAGAGCGCGGGCAATCCGGCTTTCTTGCACCCCTGGGTGGTACCGGCGATGGCGCTCGGCCCGATCCCCGCGCTCGACGTCCTGCTCGCTCTGCCAGCAGACAATCGGGTGGGCGTAGCCGTTGGAGATTCACTTTGGTTCCTAGCTGAGGCGGCCAAGCTTGCGCTCGAGCTGGTGGCGCGGGGGCGTGTGCTTCCGGGGCTCGTGCGGTGCGACGAGGAGTGGGTGGCGCGGTGGCGAGCAATCACCGTCGATCCCAACGATGCGGAGCGTGTGCGGTGGCTGTCCGCATCTATGCCACCACTCGTGGGGGCGGAGTTCTCGACCTCCGCGGTGGGAAGCCCTCGTGAGGCGGTTGTCGATGATCTGCTGGGCGCCGTCGTCGACGGCTGCGCGCGGCACTTCCTGGCGGAGGGTCTCGTTCCCCGGCGGGTGCGGCGCCGGTCGGCGAGCTCGCTTTCGGCTGTTGACGCCTGGCTTGCCGCGCTCACGGACGCGGATCCGGTGGTGCGGGCAGGTGCGCTTGCGCTCGCCGCGCTCGCCGAGCAGCTCGATGAGTGGCGTCACGCGGGAGAGTGGTATGCCGCACACCGGATGTTCCGGACTTGCTTCCGGCTGTCCGCGCCGGAAGAACTCCCGGACATCGTCGACGAAGGGCTCCAGCGGCAGGGAAATGGCGACGGGCCGAGCGCAGACACGCGCGAGGAGAGCACATCCCCGAGCTGGCGCGTCGAGATCCTGTTGCAGGCCAAGGATGATCCGAGCATCCTGGTGCCGGCCGCGGATGTATGGAGCTCCAACGGCAGCGGCCTGCACATGCCGGGTCGCGAGATCGCGGATCCTCAGGAGCGGCTGCTTGGAGGGCTCGGCCACGCGCTGCGTCTGTGGCCGGAGCTCGAGCCGGCGCTGCGCGAGCCCGCTCCGACCGGCCTGGACCTGAGCCAGCAGGCCGCGTACAGCTTCGTTCGTAGCGCGGCGCCGGCACTCGAACAGGCCGGCTTCGGCGTGCTCGCGCCGGCGTGGTGGACCCAGCGACTGCGTCTCAAGCTGCAGGCCGAGCCGATGAAGGAGTGGGAGGAGGGGTCTGGGCTGTTCAGCCTCGACGGGCTGTGCTCGTACGAGTGGAGCGTGGCGGTCGGCGATGCGACGCTCACCGTGGCCGAGCTGCGCGAACTGGCTGCGCTCAAGCTGCCGCTGGTGATGGCCCGCGGGCAATGGATCGTGCTGCGTCCTGAAGACATCGAGGCGGCGCTCGCGTTCTTCCAAGGCAGGGCGGAACGTGGCGAGGCGCCGGCGGCCGAACTCCTGCGAGACGGTCTCGGCCTCGATGCCGGACAGCCTGATCTACCGGCGATGGAAATCGACGCCGGTGGGTGGTTGAAGGAGCTGCTGAGCTCGAATCACGAACGCAAACTGCGACCGGTCGAGGTCCCGGCATCGTTCGACGGCCACCTGCGTCCGTACCAGGAGCGGGGCCTCGCGTGGTTGTCGTTCCTCTCGACGCTCGGCCTTGGTGCGTGTCTGGCGGACGACATGGGCCTTGGCAAGACGGTTCAGCTCCTCGCGCTGCTGTTGGCCGAGCGCCAGCCCACGGCGAACGGCCCGAGTAAGCGCCGACCCAAGCGGCCGTCTCCGACGCTTCTGATCTGCCCGATGTCGGTAGTGGGCAATTGGCAGCGGGAGGCGGCGCGGTTCGCCCCCGATCTGCGCGTGCACGTTCACCACGGACGCGAGCGTTTGCGAGGAACGAAGCTCACCCGGGTGGTCCGCTCGAGCGACCTGGTGATCACGACGTATGCGCTGGCGACACGCGATTGCGAGCAGCTGTCGGCGCTGGAGTGGGGGCGGTTGACGCTCGATGAGGCGCAGAACATCAAGACGATCGAGTCCAAGCAGACGCGCGCGATCCGCTCGCTTCCCGCCCGGCACCGCGTGGCGCTGACGGGTACGCCGGTTGAGAACCGGCTGACTGAGCTCCACTCGATCATGGATTTCCTCAACCCGGGGCTGCTCGGCTCGGCGGCCGGATTCAAGCGTCACTACGCGAAACCGATCGAGCGCTGGCGCGACCCATCCGCGACGGAGAAGCTCCGCAGCGCGACGAGTCCGTTCATCCTGCGCCGGCTGAAGACCGACAAGCGGATCATCAGCGATCTTCCCGAGAAGATCGAGATGCGGGTCGACTGCCACCTGACCAAGGAGCAGGCGACGCTGTACCAGGCGGTCGTCGACGAGATGCTCGAGAAGGCTGAGCGGGCACAGGGGATTGAGCGCTCGGGAATCATCCTCGCGGCACTGATGAAGCTCAAGCAGGCGTGCAACCATCCCGCTCACCTGCTCAAGGACCGCTCGGATCTGGAAGGGCGCTCAGGCAAGCTCGCGCGGCTCGAGGAGATTCTCGCTGAGGCGCTGGCCGAGGGTGACAAGGCGTTGTGCTTCACGCAGTTCACCGAGTTCGGGCAGATGCTGAAACCCCACCTCCAGGAGCGGCTCGGACGCGAGGTCCTGTTCCTGCATGGTGGGACGCCGAAGACCGCGCGCGATGAGATGGTGCGGCAGTTCCAGGCCGTTGACGGTCCGTCGCTGTTCGTGCTGTCGCTGAAGGCGGGTGGTACCGGACTCAACCTGACTGCCGCCAACCACGTGATCCACTTCGACCGCTGGTGGAACCCGGCGGTCGAGGATCAGGCCACCGATCGGGCGTTCCGGATCGGCCAGAAGAAGACTGTCCAGGTGCGCAAGCTGATGTGCGTCGGAACGCTCGAGGAAAGGATCGACGTGTTGATCGCCCAGAAGAAGGACCTGGCGGACCAGATCGTCGGCAGCAGCAGCGAGGCGTGGATTACGGAGCTCGACAGCAATCAGCTCCGCGATCTCGTCGTGCTGTCCGCCGACGCGGTGGCGGAGCGACCATGAGCTCCTGGCCGGATTACCCAGAGTACCCGGCCTCCAAGCCGCTGCCCGCCGAGGGCGGAATCGTCGCGCGCAGCCGGCGTGGGGACATCGGTGAGACGTGGTGGTCACGTCGGTTCATCGAGCTGCTCGAGTCCTTCGGCGTCGGCTCGAGGCTGAAGCGCGGGCGCAACTACGCTCGCAAAGGCCAGGTCATTGAGCTCGAGGTGGAGCCGGGCGTCGTGCTCGCGAAGGTGCAGGGATCACGCTACACGCCGTACCGCGTGCGGATCCG
This sequence comes from Solirubrobacteraceae bacterium, assembly GCA_017882465.1. Taxonomy (GTDB): domain Bacteria; phylum Actinomycetota; class Thermoleophilia; order Solirubrobacterales; family Solirubrobacteraceae; genus Palsa-465. Next base: position 624 of record JADGPN010000193.1, on the reverse strand, counting down.
AGGCAAGGTTCTCTCTGAGGCTCAGTGGCGTCGCGCGGAGAGGGCGATGGCCTCACAGGCATTGCCGCTGGCGCAGCTGCTCTCCGGTGAGATGCCGCGGGATATCGAGGCCGTGTTCTCGTCGTGCAAGTTAACGCTGCTGCCGTCGTCGAAGGCCGAGCTGAAGGCCAGCTGCACGTGCCCCGACTCCGAGAATCCCTGCAAGCATGTGGCTGCCGTCTACTACATCCTCGCCGAGCGCTTCGACGAGGACCCGTTCCTGATCTTCGCGTGGCGAGGTCTGGACAAGGAAGAGCTGCTCGAGCGGTTGCGGGCGCGGCGTGGCGCCGGCGGCCGCCGGAGGGCAGGTGATGCCAGTGCGACGCAGGCTGCCACGCAGGCCGAGCCAGGGGTTCCGCTGTCGGCACAGCTCGAGTCATTCTGGTCCGCGGGCCCGGACCTGGCCAAGGTTCAGGTGAGCCCGTTCGCCGGCGCGGCACCCGACGCCGTGCTCCGTCAGCTCGGGCCGGCGCCGGTCGACGCCGGAGGACGCAACCTCGTCGAACTACTCACACCCGCGTATGCGGTCCTTGCACGCGCGGCCGAACGTCGAGCGCTCGACGAGTAGCTTGCCGAAGCTCCTCG
>JADGPN010000192.1 GCA_017882465.1 Solirubrobacteraceae bacterium | reverse complement strand
TGTCGCGGGTCATAGCGTTATCTCCCATCTCGTGACCGACACCGTGATGCGTCAGCCCTGTCGGTATCTAGAGCACTCAGCACTTGTCCTGATACACGGCCGATCCACTCCCATACTCTCCCAGTATCCCGATCGTCTTGAAAGCATCGCTCGAGCTTCGCACTCGAGCGCGGCCGCATCGGATTGCATCAAGTATCAAACGGGCGTGCGGAAACCGGAACTCTTCTACGACGCTCCCCACGGCCATAGAGAAGGGCTCCCCCGGCCGCGACGCCGATCCCGACATGAACGAGATCCGAAAACGTCGACGTCGCAGACCACCGCCTCGCGCTACAAGCAGAAGCCCGGTAGCCAGAGTGCTGCTCTCATGAAATGCGGCAGAGCGTGAGGCGCCGCGATCGGGTCTCGCTTTGGAACGAATCCGGCAGCGCGCCAGATTACGGACCGCTATAGCTGAGACACCTCAGTTCGTTCCGTTGCGAGAGCCGGCCAGGCTCGTCCCCGACTTGCGCTTCGACACGAGCGCTAGCACGAACCCTGCAAGCACGGGGCTCGGCGCGTGCCCGAGTTCCGCGCGAGGCAGGGCGCCAGCCTGGTTCGGGGCGGAGTACCGCGCCACGGGGAAAGGGGGGCGCGGCCTCTTGTGGGCGTCGTGAATGGCTGCATCACAACTGGCGAAGCGGGAGTCTGCGTCGGCCGCTGCCGAGCTGATGCTCCTCGTCCTGTGCGGGTATCTAGCCGGCCTCGGTGAAGACAATCGCTTTCAGCGCGCGAAGCGGCCGTGTGGGCGGAGACGACCGCCTCCGCTCTTTGCCGTCTCCGCTTTCCATGCGCGTTCTCTACTTCCGGCCGTGGACGTAGGTGGTCACGGGTGCGAAGACTGCGGTCAGCAAGGCGGCGGTGCCGATCTGCCGTGGGTTCGCCACAATCGATGGCATGGAGACGGCGTGGGATGGCGTCGTGGTGGGTGGCGGAGCCGCCGGGCTCAGCGCCGCGCTCGTGCTGGGAAGAGCTCGTCAGCGGACGCTCGTGATCGATGCCGGTGCGCAGAGCAACCTGGCAGCCGAGGGCATCGGCGGTCTCCTCGGCCAGGACGGTCGATCTCCGGCCGGCTTTTACGCCGCTGGGCGTGAAGAGCTCGCCCGGTACCCGAGTGTGCAACTGCTCGACGGCGACGTGCTCCGGGGCGAGCGCGGCGGCGACGGTTTTGTTCTTGAGCTGGCCGACGGCGGTCGCGCGACTGCGCGGCGGGTCGTACTGGCCACCGGCATGGAGTACCGGTATCCGGCGCTGCCGGGCATCGCGGAGCGCTGGGGCCGGTCGGTGTTTCACTGTCCCTTCTGTCACGGCTGGGAGGTCCGGGGGAAGCGGCTGGCCGTGCTGGACCGTGGTGCCACCGGCGTGCATCGCGCGCTGCTGCTGCGCACCTGGAGCGAGAGCGTCACCTTGCTCACCGATGGTCCGAGCGAGCTGGATTCAGCGGAGGCGCAGCGACTTCACGCCGCCGGGATCCCGATCGACGAACGTCCTGTCGTGGGGCTGCGCGGGTCAGACGGGACGATTGAGGCCGTTGGCTTTGACGACGGGACCGAGCGCCCGCTGACCGGGATGCTCGTGCCGGTCACGTTGCACCAGCGTTCTGACCTGCCGTGGCAACTGGGAGCAGTGGCCAAAGACACCGGTCCGCTCGCCGCCGACGCGATCGAGGTGGACGCGATGTTTCAGACCAGCGTGCCTGGGCTGTACGCCGCCGGGGACGCAGTGGTGCAGCAGGCTCCGTCGGTGACCACCGCCATCGCCGCCGGCTCAACCGCGGCCGCCACGCTGGTACAGAGCCTGGCCGCCGAGGGACGGAGCCAGCCGGCACCAACCTCCAGCTCTGAGAGAGACGACGCCTGACCCAGCGCCGGAGGGTGACGGGGACGGCTCCACTCCAAGCCATCGCCGTAAGGGCATCTAACGGTTGTCATTGTCTGCGACGAACTGGGTCCTACAGCGGGCTGCCGCTGAGCGGCAGGGATGAGGCGTCCGGTGTCGGCCGCTGGCGATGCGGAGTGGATCAGGCGTGGCCGCGACCGCGCGCACCTCGACGTTCTCGGGCGTCACTGCGCCAGGAACGGCTGATCTGACCTGCTCGCTCATGTGGTTGGCGGCGTCCTCTGACTCGCACATGATCATTGTCAGTCCGGTGTTGTCCTTGATCGTCCAGTATCCAGTTACGAATCCTGGGGTCTGCGAGGCCCAGGGCACTAGCTGATCGCGCAGCTCGCTTTCGGCGGCCTCTCGGTCGTTGATGGTCACGTTGAAGACGACTGCCCGCATGGCCTCTCTCTCTTGTTGCGTAGCGGCAGTAACGCGTTCGTTCACGCTGCGGCGGCCGCCGACTCTCGTGACGTGATCGCGGCAGCGAACCGTGCCGCCGATTCAGGGTCGTGCGATGGCAGGTAGATCGTCGGGTGCTTCGCGCAATGAGCGAGGATCGTCTTCATCGTCGCGATGTGCACTTTGGGGTCCGGCGCGACCGCGTCGGCACGGAGCGCGTGGAGTTGCTCGAGCGAGTCGGTCGTATCACCGGCGAGCATCACGTGGCGTCCTGAGTCATCGACGCAGATCACTGACACGTGTCCGGGGGTGTGCCCAGGCGTGTCGACGACGACGATGCGTCCGTCATCGCTAATTGGACGGCTGCGCTGGAACGCGCCGAACGGGCCGCCGTCAAGCGCGAATGGCTCGGGGCCGAATCCCGGGGGGAGCGGCTGGCGCAGGACGCGACGCATGACACGCGCCATCGGCGAGGAGAGGAACTGCAGCTCCGCCTCGTTGATCAGTACCCGCGCTCGCACGTGGACCAGCCCGTCGATGTGGTCGCCGTGGGCGTGGGTGATCACTACCTCCGAAACGTCGTCGAGCGCGAGGCCTGCCGTGGCCATAGCGGCCGGGAGTTCTTGCTCGCGCGTCACGCCCATGCGCGCGAACGGGACGTTCCGCGCCACAGCGGTCTCGCCGGTGTCCACGAGCCTCAGGACTCCGTCGTGCTCGATCGCCCAACAGTGGATCGGCAGCGGGTCTGAGAAATCGCCGGGTAGGAACAGGTCCAGTTGCCGGCGCGCGCCGTGGCTGGGGAACAGGAAGCTGTGCTTGACGCTCACGGTTCCAGTAGTGAGAGCATGGATCTTCATGCGGTGGGCTCCGATCTTGGTCCACTTGCGGACATCGTGCCGGCGTTTATCGGGCCGGTAGTCGCCGTCTCGGGAGAGCGATTAGCGGTCCCCGATGGCTCTCGATTCGGGTTCAGCGTGACGATCTGTCGTGCGTCCAAGCGTTTGGCTGCGTCGGGGTCGTGCGAGGGCAGGTACACAAGCGGCCGCTCACGCGTCAGTTCCCGGATGCGATGTAGCGTCTGTCTGGCCGCTCGTTCATCGGGCGCGACGCCGTCGATCGCCTGCTTCACCATCAGCGCTTCGGTGTACGAGCTGTCGCCGGCGAAGAACACCGACCGCGGTCCTTCTTCCAGGACGACTGACACGTGGCCGCGCGTGTGCCCGTGAGTCGCCACGATCCTCACATCACCAGCCTCGGTCACGCGCAGGCTCGCCGGGAACGGTCCGAACGGGTCGGGGTCGAGGTCGAACAGACGCGGGGAGAACCACTGCGGCCAGCGGTGAGGCAGGAACCCGCGGGCCTTGCCCATGAGGCCGCTCGCGTTCTCAAACTCGGGCCGGTACACCAGGATCTCGCTGTTCGGGAAGTGCGCCAGGCCCCCAGCATGGTCGGTATGCAGGTGAGTCATGATCACCCACCGAACGTCATCTGGGAAGAACCCGAGCGCCTTGAGCGTAGGGCCAATCTCGTCCTGTGGCGCCACCCACTCGCGTACTGCGAGCTTGAAGTACGGCTGCCAGCGCGGAAAGTAGCCGGGGTCCGCGACACGGGAGGTCTCACCGGTGTCCACGACGATCAGACCCTCGGGGTGCTCGATCAGCCACGCGAAGATCGGGAGCGGCTCCGTCCAGTTGCGATCGATCAGCGTGTTTGCCAGTCGCATCGGTCCCCTGCCCGTTCCCTCCCGCTGGCGAGTCTTGACCGCGACGGTCCCAGTCTGAATCGCGTGAACCTTCATCTCGTGTGACGCCCCTGCGGCAGGCATGTGTTCCTATTCGAGTCTCGATCGTCGCCATGCAGGCTCCTCGTCTCAGTGATTGACCCGACCGGTTGGGCTAGACGCCGGGGGCGCGTCCGGGCGTTCGGCGCTGGGCGTGACGTCAATGAGCCCTGAGATCCGGGTGTCCCACCGGTCGTAGTAGGGATGCACGCCGAAGACCTTCGCCAGCATCGACAGGGGCGGGAGAACGAGGTTCTGCACCCAGATCGGCGGCGAGGTCGCACGGCTTTCGTGACGGAAGTACCAGACGGTGGCGCCGAGCTGGAGCGGGTTCTTCGGTGCGCCTCGGGGGGTGGTCTTGCCTTCTAGTCCCAGACCGGCGAAGGCCTCGTGCATCTCTTTGCTGTGCAGTGCGGGACGAAGCTCGACAACGCCTTCGATCTCGACCGATCCTGGGTTTGACTCGGAGTGACGGACGCCGACGGGCACTACGATCGTCTGGCCCGGTCCGACGACGCGTTCCTCGCCGTTGACGGTGAAGTGCGCCTCGCCCGCAATGATCGTGAAGCGCTCCTCCTGGTGAGGATGGACGTGCTCGGTGATCGCGCCGCCGGGCATGCTGCGCCAGTTGAAGCGGACGATGTCTTCGCCGTTGTCCTGGGCGACGTCCGTGAACTCGATCCGTTCGCCGGTGGCCGGGTTAGAGATCGGTCGGAACTGGGCCGCGGTGACGCTCTCGCCGGAGGCGATCTCCTGAGCGTCGGCGGTGCCGGCGATGTCGATGCTGTCGCTGGTCATGAGGCCGGCCTTTCCTGTGGCGGGTGTGGCGTGCCATTCCGGTTCTGATACCAGGCGACGGTCGCAGAGATGGCGGTGCTGAGAGGGGTGCCCGCGGTGCCGAACGTGGACTCGTATTTGGTGGTGTCGAGCACGAACGGCGCGTCGAACTCGTATGACAGCTCGACGAGTTCCCGGATCGTGGGGTTGAACAGGCCCAGGGCGCGCACCGCCAGTTTGGGCAGCGAGCGAACGCCGACCGGGTGGCCAACGTCCCCGGCGACGAGATCGAGGATCTGCCGGGTCGTTGCGGTCTCTGGCCCCGGCAGGTGCCACACACCGCCGACGGCGCGCTCGTCAGTCCCGAGCGTCGCCAAACCCGCCGCCATGTCCGGGATGTAGCTGTAGGTGTGCGGCAAATTGGGGTTGCCGACGAAGTCAGCGCGCTTGCCGGCCACGGCATTGGCGAACACGCGCTCACCGAGCGATGACTCGGTGACGCCGGCACCGAAGAAGTCAGACGCCCGCCCGATCGCGATCCGGACCCGGCCGGCATCCGCGGCGTCCAGCAGCTCCTGGGTCATCGCCGCTCGGGTTCGGCCCTTGACGGTCGTAGCGGCCAGCGGGAGATCCTCGGTCATCGCTTTGCCGCCGGTCGGACCGTAGCCGTAGATGTTCTCCAGGCTGACCAGCAGCGCACTGTTGCGCTCGGCCGCAGCCAGCACGCCGCGCTGCAGCGGCGGGAAGCGCTCCGGCCAATCCGTGTACGGCGCGTTCAGGCACTGGTAGACGACCGATGCGCCCTTGGCAGCCTCTGTCGCGGCTTCGGGGTCGGTCGCGTCGGCCGCCCGCCAGTCGACCCCGTCGACCCGACCGGATGGCCGGTTGCGCGATACGACCCGAACCGGCAGACCTAGCCCGGCCAGGTGGGCGGTCAGGGCACTCCCGACCTGCCCGAAGCCGAACACCACATGCAGCCGATCCTGAGTCATAGCTGCACTCCCGCTGAAAAGGCAACCTTGTTGGCCTCCGCATGCTCCGCGGCGCGTCGGACCCCCCCGAGATCGTGGAAGCCGGCGAACGCGGTGTCGAGCAGCAGCAAGCCGGCGGCGATCCCCGTGGTCGCGATCAGCGGCGTACCCGACATCGTCGCAACGAGGATCACGGGTCCGATGGTCAGAACCCACCCAACCGGCCGGTAGCGAGGGACGTTTACCCGGTAATCGAGCCACAGCAACAACGGTCCGATCGTGATCGCGATCGACGGCAGCACCCAGTCGGAATGACCGGCGGAGCTGACAATAATCGGCAGGACAATCGCCGCGGCGAACTCGAGCACCGTGGCGATCGTCACGCCTCGCTCGATCCGCTTGCCCTCCGGACTCTTCGGCCGGGGCGCGGTGCCGGCCGCGGCCATGACCGCGTAGACGAACACGCCGATCACGGTCACGCCAAGCACCACGATCAGCGCATCCGCCACACCCCCGCCGATCACCACGCTCCCGCGCACCAGCCAGAAGGCAGCGAAAGCAGCCTGAATCAACCCCCCGATCCACCTCACGCGCCTCGACCAGGCCGCGGTCGGCGTCAAATCCGCAGCACTTGTCGTTGGGCTCAAACCGTCACCGTTCCTCGCCCCCGACTTTCTCGCCATGGCGCGTTCCGCTTGGCGCTCACTCACCGGCATGGCTCGCTCCTTTCGCTGACCCCCGAGCAACCTGGCGGTCGACGACAGCCGAGCCTCGGAGAGCTCCGCTTTCGCAAGCTACTCTCAACGCAGCACGTCTGTAAATGGCCCGTTCTGACCTGATCGGGGGGCCCGTTCGGGCCCCCCGACGAGCCGGAACGCACCGGACGTCACAACGACCGAACTACTGAGCTGCTAGTCGTCGAGCGGCGCTTATTGACGCTTACGGAGAATCCCTAGTCTTTAGGCCAGGTGCCGGCACAGCAGGACTCCACCACGCAGCGGCGGCGGCCGATCACGGTCGTCGTGGTCGACGACGAGCTGATGATCCGTCGCGCCCTTGCGGAAACACTGACACGAGGGGGACTCGACCTCGTCGGCGAAGCCGCCAACGCGCAAGACGCCCTCCGGCTGGTCGTCGACGTGCGCCCCGATGTCGTGCTGATGGACCTCCGGCTTCCCGACAGCCCAGGCGTCCAGGCGATTGAGCAGCTCGCCCTGCTCGCCCCCGCCTCGCGCATACTGATCCTCACCCGCACCGAGCAGAACCGCGTGGTCGAGGCGATCGTCGCCGGCGCCAGCGGCTACATCCTCAAGACCGCACCCCCCAAAGCGCTCATCGCCGCGGTCAGAGCAACCGCCGCCGGAGAATCGGTCATCTCCTCCCAGATCGCCGGAAAACTCCTACAGCGCATCCGCGAACGCGACATACCCGTCACCACCACCAGCGACAACGCCGCGAGCGCGATCCGCGCCGCCCTGACCGAACGCGAGCTAGAGATCTTCGAACGGCTCGCCAGCGGCAGGAGCAATCACGACATCGCGCACGAACTCTCGCTCAGCACCAACACCGTCCACAACCACATCGCCAGCATCCTCGCCAAACTCCACCTCGACAACCGCATCCAAGCAGCCGTCCAAGCAGTACGCAGCGGCATCTCCTGACCGGGGATCATCGGATCGAGCGTCGAGCGTCATCGGCGGCAGCCTTAGGGCTCACGGATAAATTAGTGGGCTGTGGCATGATGCCGGGTTGTGGTGGCGTATGGCGAGGGCATGATCGATGAGTCGAAGATTGCCGAGCGGTATGCGGGGTTGGGTCCGGAGTTGAACGAGCGTCAGCGTCGGTTGTGGGCGGCGGCGGAGGCTCGGGCGTGTGGGCGGGGCGGGATCGCGGCGGTGGCGCGAGCGACGGGGATCGGGAAGAGCACGGTGGCGCGCGGGGTCGCGGAGTTGGGTGAGGGAACGCGGTTGGAGGCAGGGCGGGTTCGTCGTGTCGGTGCGGGGCGTCCGCGGTTGAC
>JADGPN010000191.1 GCA_017882465.1 Solirubrobacteraceae bacterium | reverse complement strand
CCGCTCCGGGTATCGCCAGCCCGAACGAGACCGGCGCCGACACGCCGGCAGCGGGCATTGCTACGTGAGGCAACGACTCCATCTACGCGGGCATCTTTCATGAGTCAACGCGCGGTCTTGTTGTGGGTGTCCTCGCGGCCTACACTGCGAGGTGGTTTCCGGTCGAAGGGCGGCGTTGTTTCTCGGACGGCGCGCCGAACGTGAAGTGCTAGACGGCATGTTGGCCGCGGCGCGCAACCAGCACAGTGCCACACTGGTCATCCGCGGCGGGGCCGGGCTGGGAAAATCCGCACTGCTCGATTACGCAGTCCGATCGGCGCCCGATCTCAAACTTGTGCGAACGGTCGGCGTGGAGTCCGAGTCCGAGCTTGCGTTCGCCGCCCTGCATCAGCTGTGCCGGCCGATGCTCGACCTCCTTGACCGGCTACCCCGCCCGCAGCGAGGCGCGCTGATGGTCGCGTTCGGTCTGGAGGACGGGCCGGCGCCAGATCGACTCCTGGTTGCACTCGCGGCGCTCGGCCTGCTCGCGGAAACAACCGAGGAGCAGCCGCTGCTATGTGTCGTGGACGACGCGCACTGGCTCGACCACGCGTCGGCGCAAGCGCTTGGCTTCGTCGGGCGCAGGCTGCTCGCAGAGCCGATCGCGCTGCTATTCGCCGCACGAGCTTCGGTCAGCGGTCCTAACCACCTTGCGGGATTGCCCGAACTCTGGCTGCGTGGTCTCGACGACGAGCATGCCAAGGTCATACTCGCATCCGCGACGCCTGGTCTGCTCGACGAGCGGGTCCGGAATCGAATCATCGAAGAGACGCACGGCAATCCGCTGGCGCTGCTCGAGCTCGGCAAGGGGCTAGGAGCGGCCGAGCTCGCCGGCGGGTTCGGGATCCCCATCGCCGGGGATCTGCCTACCTGGATCGGGACCGAGTACGTCGAGCGTTTGAGCCAGCTTCCGGACGAGGCTCAACGCCTGATTCTGATCGCTGCAGCCGAACCGACGGGTGACTCGACCCTGATCCTGCGCGCGGCCCAGGTGCTCGGCATCGACGTCAGCGCGGTGCGGGCGGCGAGCGAGAGCGGTCTGCTCGAGATGGGTGCGACTGCGCGCTTTCGCCATCCACTCGTCCGATCCGCGGTGTATCGAGCCGCGGCCCCGGAGGTCCGCAGAGCCGTGCACCAGGCGCTCGCAGCCGCCACCGACCAGAGCGCCGACCCCGACCGTCGCGCGTGGCACCGCGCGCACGCAGCGAGCGGCCCGGATGAAGAGGTGGCGACCGAGCTCACCGACTCCGCGAGCCGGGCGCTCGGCAGAGGCGGCGTCGCGGCCGCGGCGGCTTTCTGGGAACGGGCGGTCGCGCTGACCCCAGACCCCGAGCAGCGCGCTACCAGGGCGCTCGATGCGGCCGAGGCGAAGTACGCCGCCGGTGACTTCGAGGCCACACAAAGGCTGTTGGCTCTTGCTCAGGTCGGACCGCCCGATGATCTGCGCGATGCCGGCGTGGAGAGGATGCGCGCGCAGATCGCATTCGCGCTGAGGAGGGGCAGCGACGCGCCGCTTCTCCTGCTCCGGGCCGCCCAGCGACTCGAAACCCTCGACGCGGACGCAGCAAGGCGCGCCTACCTTGAAGCCCTGGTTGCTTCGGTCTATGCCGGCCGACTCGCCAACGAGAGAGACGTCGCAGCGGTCGCACTGGCAGCAAAGACTGCGCCGCCCGGAACAGATCTGGGTGCGCACCCGGAACTGCTGATTCGAGGGCTCGCCATTCGGTTAACAGAGGGGTATGCAGCAGCGGCGCCGATGCTCAAAGAGGCACTTAGCCTGTATCGAGCGCTGCCGCAGCAGCTGGACTGGATGTGCGTGTCTTACAACCTGGTCGCGATGGACCTGTGGGACGACGAGGCTTGCTTCCAGCTGGCCTCTAGACAACTCCGCCTGGCCCGTGAGAGTGGCACGCTTAGCTGGCTTCCGTTTGCCCTCGACTACCTCGCCGAGCACCTTATCCAGGCCGGCGAGCTGGTTCAGGCGAGCGCGTTACTGAGCGAGAGCGAGCACATCGACCCGGGGACCCGAGCCGCGACACTGCCTTATATCTCGCTCATCCTTGCCGCCTGGCACGGAGACGCTTCGAGCGTCGCCACGCTCAGCAAGGTGATGGGTCACGGCGCGTCGGTCCGGGGCGAAGGCGCCGCGCTGACCTACATGGACTACGCGCAAGCCGTCCTCTACAACGGCCTCGGGACATACGAACGTGCCGCCGAGGCAGCCAAGAGGGCCAGCGACGTTAACGAGCTCGTCATCTCACCCTGGGCGCTGCCCGAGCTGGTCGAAGCGGCCGCTCGAAGCGGCCAGACCGAGATGGCCGCAGCTGCGCTCGACCGGCTTGTTGAGATCGCGCTCGCCACCGGCACCGACTGCGCCCTAGGGGCCGAGAAGCGATCACGTGCACTGCTGAGTGAAGGCGAATCGGCCGACGGCTATTACCGGGCAGCGATCGAACTGCTAGGCCACAGCCGCACTCGGACGGGGCTGGCCCGCACTCACCTGATTTACGGTGAGTGGCTGCGCCGAGAGAACCGCCGCGTCGACGCTCGAGAACAGTTACGCATCGCGCACGACAAGCTCACCGCCATGGGTATCCAGGGCTTCGCCGAACGAGCCCGGCGAGAGCTGCTGGCCACCGGCGAGACCGTACGCAAGCGCACCGTCGACACCGTCAACGAGCTCACCCCTCAAGAGGCCGAGATCGCCCGGCTCGCACGCGCCGGGCACACCAATCCCGAGATCGGCGCCCAGCTGTTCATCAGTCCGCGCACTGTCGAGTGGCATCTCGGGAAGGTGTTCACCAAGCTCGGCGTCAGTTCGCGCAGGCAGTTGCGAAACTCGGTGCTTGATTTCGCGCCCGATTAGCGGCCCCCAGGTCCAGTTGCGTCTCGGTCAGTTCGGGATGGCTCGACCGCCGCGCCGACGCGGTGTGGGAATCCGACTCGCAGCGCGGCGGCGGCCAGTGCGGCGGCGAGCACAATGGCAGAGCCGACGAGCAAGGCGGCGTGGTACCCGTTGTGTAGCAGTGGCCTGACGATTTGGGCCCCAGGATCTGGCCGGCGCTGTAACCCGTGGTCAGAAGCGCGATGGCACGCGGGAACTGCAGGTGGGCGCCGAGGGCCAGCGACAGCGACCCGATGCCGAGGAAAGTCGACCCGAACAGCGCCGGGCCGAGTAGGGCGGGCGCTACTCCGCAGCAGGCATGCCGATGCCGATCGCTTGCAGAAGCAGCGCCGCGAGCAGCAGCGACGGGCGGGTCCAACGGCGGCCGAGCCCCGCCCAGATTGCCGACGCCGGAAGGGCGCAGATGCCGACCAGGATCGGATCCACCCGGCGGTACCGGCCCATTCGGGAGAGTTCTGCCCGATGGCGGCCACCAGGAACGTGCCGGCGATGATGTAGCCGATGCCCTCCAGTGAGTAGGCGGCGAACAGTGCCGTGAACCAACGACGGACGGGCGGCCCGTCGGGGTTCGGTGCCACGGACGCTCGACCTTCCGGTTCGGGTGGTGTGAGCCGCCACGCGACGCCACACAGGACGAGCGCGGCCACGGCCGAAGACCACCACGCGGCCGACCAGGTCGAGATCGAGCCGGTGATCAATACCAGCACGCCAGACAGCGCGATGCCGGCACCGACCCCGCCGACCCCCCAGCCAACGAGATGGTCGGCGGGCCGCAGATGGGACAGCATCGCGCTCACCACAAACATGAACACCAGCGCACTGGCGCCGCCGGCCACGAAGCGAAGCACGAACCAAGCCGCGTGGTCGTGCGTGGCCGGCATGAGCGCCAGCGTCGCAACCGACGCCAGCAAGGCGACCCGCATGACCCCGGTCGAGCGGACCAGGCCCGGAGCGACGATGCCGGCCAGCGCGCCGAGCAGGTACCCGGCGTAGTTGGCCGTCGCGAGCGCGGCACCGAACGACTTCGACAGCCCCGCCTCGCGAACCATCAGCGGCAGAATCGGCGTGTAGACGAACCGGCCGATACCCATGCTCACCGCCAGCACGGCCGCGCCCTGGACAACCATCGGTGGTCGCAAGTTCCGGGATTGAGCAGCGATCGGCATGACCGCTCCCGACAATCAGCCTCGACAGATCAGTGACCGGCGCTCTGGCCACCGTCGATGTGCAGGATCTCGCCGGTGACGAATGGGGCGTTCTCCAGGTAGAGCACGCCGTCGACGATGTCGCTGATCATGCCCATGCGGCCGACCGGGTGTAAGCCGGCCAGGCCGTCGTATGTCTCTGGTGCATGCATCGGGGTCTGGATGATGCCGGGCGAGACCGCGTTGACACGCACGCCCTGCTTCGCGAACTCGATGGCCAGCGACTTGGTCGCCGACTGCAGGCCGCCCTTCGTGAGCGAGGCCAGTACCGAAGGCACATTGCTGTTCGCGTGGTCCACGAGGCTGGTCGTCACCTGCACAACGTGGCCGCCGTCGCCCTGACGCAGCATCTGCGCGACCGCCAGCTGCGTGGTGGTGACAAAGCCGGTGAGGTTGACCCCGATCAGGGCCTGGTAGTCCTCGGCGGTGTAGCCGGTGAACGGCTTGGCGATGAAGACCCCGGCGTTGTTCACGAGCGTGTCGACCCGGCCGAAGTCGCGCACGGCGGTGTCGACCACGTTGCGGGCGACGACCGGATCGGCGATGTCACCGGCGACAGTGACGACGCCGGCGTCACCGGATGGCGGGATCGAACGGGAGTTGGCGCCGACGGCCCAACCGTGCTTGCGGTAGGCCTGCACGAGCGCCGCGCCGATGCCCTGCGACGCGCCAGTGATGACGGCGACTTTCTGGTTGGAGGTCGTCACGATGTCGGTCTCGCTTTCGGAGAAGGGGTCCGGATGAGTCGGTCCGCCATCTACCGTCGTGCCGCCATGTGCGAGGCGCGCCCGGGTAATGCCCGGGCCGGTGCCGGGTCCGCCACCGTGTGCTACCGGGTGCACCCGGGTGTATGCGACCCGGGCATCGACCAGGGTGTTCACCGGGCCCGCGGCGCGCATCGAAACGGGAGTATCGCGTGCAAGGCCGACTCCGTCGGCACTGCCGCTGAACTCAGGAGGCGCCGGCAATGGAGTATCTGGTCACGATGACGACGGTGGTTCCGGACGGAACCGCAGAGGAGACCGTTCAGGAGATCCGCAGCCGCGAGGCCGCCCGCTCGCGCGAGCTCGCCGCCGAGCGGCACTTGCTCCGTCTGTGGCGCCCGCCTCTGCAGCCGGGCGAGTGGCGCACCCTCGGCCTGTTCGCCGCCGCCGACGAGGTCGAGCTCGAGGACGTCCTCGCCTCGATGCCGTTGCGGGTCTGGCGCTCCGATGAGGTTGTCCCGCTCTCGGCCCATCCCAACGATCCGCCCCGGTCGACCAAGGCGAGTGCCATGGAGTTCCTGACGACGTTCGAGGTCACGTTCCCGGACAGCGCGAGCGAGCAGGAGGTCGCCGACATCAAGGCCCGCGAAGCCGATCGGACGCGCGACCTCGCGGAACAGGGACATCTCGTCCGACTGTGGATGCTGCCGCCCACGCCGGGCAGTTGGCGGGCGCTCGGCCTGTGGCGAGCCGCGGACCGGAATGCGCTACAGGCGATCCTCAAGTCGTTGCCCATGGACAAGTGGATGAGCACGGAGACGACATCGCTCACCGAGCACCCGAACGACCCGGCCAGCTCCGTGGTTTGAACGCCCCCGCTCCGGCACGCCACTGGCGTAACTGGTGACTGACCCGGGGCCGGCCCGGGTGCGGCCCGGGTGCGGGCAAGCCACTCGGCCAGCGATGGTGGACGACAGAACATCCGCCCGCCGCACACCAAACCACCATAGGAGACTGCGATGCCGCACATCACGGTCGGCACCGAGAACAGTGCTGCAATCGAGATCCACTACGAGGACCACGGGTCCGGGCAGCCGATCGTGTTGATCCACGGCTACCCGCTCAACGGCGCGTCGTGGGAGAAGCAGGAGCGGGTGCTGTTGCACGCCGGCTACCGTGTCATCACCTACGACCGGCGCGGCTTTGGCAAGTCCAGCCAGCCCACCGTCGGCTACGACACCTTCGCCGCCGACCTCAACGCCCTGCTCGTGCACCTCGACCTCAGCGACGTCGTCCTGGTCGGCTTCTCGATGGGCACCGGCGAAGTGACCCGCTACCTCGGCACCTACGGCTCGGCCCGGGTCAGCAAGGCGGTGCTCATGGGGACGATCCCGCCGTTCCTGCTCAAGACCGGCGACAACCCGGACGGGGTAGACGGGGCGGTGTTCGACGAGATCAAGGCCGCAGTTCTGCAGGACCGGCCGGCCTACTTCAAGTAGCTTCCTCGACAACTTCTACAACGTCGACATGCTCGGCGGCACCCGGATCAGCGAGCAGGCCTGGCAGAACAGCTTCGTCGTCGCCATCGGTGCCTCGCCCTACGCCGCGCACGCGTGCATCGACACCTGGCTCACCGACTTCCGCGGCGACCTGCCCAAGATCGACGTTCCGACGCTGCTCCTGCACGGCGACGCCGACCGGATCCTGCCCTACGCCGTCACCGCCGCCCGGCTGCCCGGGCTAATCAAGGACCTGACGGTGGTCACCGTCGAGGGCGGCCCGCACAACATCGCTTGGACCCACCCCGACGAGGTCAACGAAGCCCTTCTCGCCTTCCTCAGCAAGTAGCCCACCAACAAGGAGACATCACATGAGTACTAGCACGGTCACCATGAACCTTGAAGTCCAGATCATCCCGGTGTCCGACGTTGACCGAGCCAAGGGGTTCTACGAGCAACTAGGTTGGCGGCTCGACGACGACGTCGCGCCGCTCGACGGGCTGCGCATCGTCCAGTTCACACCCCCGGGCTCGGGGACCTCGATCACGTTCGGGACGGGACTCACGACGGCCGCGCCCGGCTCGGCCGGAGGTAACCTCGTCGTCTCCGACATCGAGGCAGCCCATGACGGCCTCGCCGACCTTGGCATCGGCGTGAGTGACGTGTGGCACGGCCCGCCGTTCCCCCGCGAGGCGCGGCAACCCGGCCACGACCCGGAGCGCACCAGCTACGGCTCGTTCTGCTCCTTCAATGACCCCGACGGCAATCTGTGGTTCGTCCAGGAGGTCACCACGCGTCATCCAGGGCGGGACTGATCTGCAACCCCGCAAAAGAGGCACAGCAGTGAAGATCATAAGAGGCAAACGAGAGCATGCGGAAGCCGAGCGCGCAGATGGCCTGCCGGAAGGAACCCTGAGCCGGCGCGGCGTCCTTGGCGGGCTCGGCGCGCTCCCCGTCCTGTACGGCATCGGTTCGGCCGCCCCTGCTCTGGCCGCCACGGCGACGCGGCCGGGCAGCGTCCCGTCGGGCAGCGTCCCGTCGGGCAGCGTCCCGTCGGGCAGCGTCCCGAAGGCCACCGACGACCTGGTGCTCGGAGTGGAGCGGCGGTACATCGCCCCGCTGCTCACTCCGGGAACCCGGCTGGTGCTGCCGGCGGGCATCAAGGCCGTGCCCATCCAGGATTACTACCGTCATCCGCACCTCGCGTCGGCCGAGTCTGCCTGGCCGCACATGACGGCAACCGACGGCACTACGGTCGACGCGTCGATCGTTCCCGACCGCGGCGCTCCCACCCGGATCGCGATGCTGAGCGGGTTCACGGAGGGCTGGTACGAGCTCATCCATGCGAGCGGGCGGGCCGACCAGCTCGCCTGCGCCGTCGGGCGGGTCATCCGCCGGACCGGCCGGCGGCCGCGGACCGTCACCGCCGACCGTGGCTACGGCGAGCAGAGCGTCGAAGACGACCTGCACCAGCTCGGCGTGCGTCATGTCGTCATCCCCCGCAAAGGCAAACCGGGGAAGGCCCGACAGGCG